>JBMNSG010000005.1:0-60597 GCA_050945075.1 Eubacteriaceae bacterium
ATATTTTAAACAAACTTCTGGTCAAACGCGTAAGCGCCGGGCCCGGCGATTGGGTGAACATTGACCAGGACGGCACGGTTACCGTGAACAACGTCAAAATAGACGAACCCTATCTGACTGAAAAATCACTGGGAATATGCGATATCGAGCTGCCTTATCAGGTACCGGATTCCAAGTACTTCCTGATGGGTGACCACCGGTCTACATCGGTGGACAGCCGCAGCAGCGTCATCGGATGTGTATCCAGAGAACAGATAGTGGGAAGAATCGTCTGCTGCGTCTGGCCGTTCACGAACTTCAGGATATTTGATTAAACGTTCGAACGAAAAGAAACAAAGAATTGAAAGGAGGTGACTGTCCCATGAGAAAAAAACTGCCGCGAGATGCAGACAGCCTGAGTGAACGCCTGAAGCGAAAAAAGAACTGGCGCAAAATCCTCTGGATCCTGGGGTGCATGGTTATGTTCTGCACAACCTATGCGCTTATTATCCCCGCGATCACGCTGGATCGTACAGCAACCAGTACGGTTCAGGAGCAGGACGCTTCCGGCAGTAACACAGAAGGGACGGCATCTGCCGTTCCGGACAGCACCGTAGCCGATTCACAGAATGCGGCAGATACAGCACTGGTCGATCAGGCCCAGCCTGAAACGACGGATCCCGGAACTCTGTTCCAGACCACACTGACCGCGAAGCTTTACACGGATGAAAGCTTTTCACAACAGCTTTCAGACAATACGGTCATTACCGTTTCCGGACAGCTTCCGGCCGATGTAGAGGCCCGGGCCTATCCGGTAGACGTTACGCGATCCGATCTGAATGTATTCTGTGCCTATGATATCTCTCTATATCATAAGGACGGCACCCTGTATGAAAACGATGCGTCCAACACACTTGCAGTAAGCATCCAGTCAGCCCAGGTCAGCCAGGCCGAAAGCCAGTCTTCACCGGATGTGTATTATCTTCCGGATGATGGCGATCCCCAGCCGATGGGAGCCACCGTTTCGGATGATGCAGTCAGCTTTGATACCACACATTTCTCAGCGTATCTGGTTGCAGCGCCGGTGGAAACGAGTGTGAATGCAAATCCCGATGCAGTCGTAATGACAGCGTCGAATAATACCGTTGATTCTGTCAATAATGAAGCAGAATTAAGAAGCGCTGTATCAGCCGGTCATGACATTGAGCTGGCAGGTGATTTTTCCGTTACCGGTTCAGTGATCGTGCTTCCTGCCGGACACATCACAATGAATCTGAATGGACATATCCTTACTGTAAATGGCTCAGAGAGCTTGTTTATTGTAGGAGAAGGCGCTACGCTGACGATCAAGGACGGTCAGGCCCCGTCGGAAACAGTAACTGATGATACACTGCCTGATTCCGGTTCCGTTAAGACTGCTACTCTGGGTGCTGCAGACATTTACGGCAAAAGAAAGCTGACTTATTATGTTACGGATTCAGCAGTTTCAAATTCAGATAACGATCTGACGACCGAAACCTGTAAAAAACATGAAGTGACAGGAAACGGGACCATCAAATATGGTACCGATAATAATTCACTCTTTTCCGTCACTGGAGGCATGCTGAATATTCAGAGCGGAATGATCTGCCCGACGGACAGTAATCCATCGAATCGGGCCATTGCCCAGTCAGTAGGAACAACCAATCTTACCGGCGGATATATCTGTGGGTTTAAAGTTCCGGATGTAAGTGATCAGATTCTTTATCGCGGCGGTGCTTTCTATGCATCAGGCGGAACCCTGAACATTGGTTATAGCGGTGTTCTGGCTGCCAATACAGCTGCCTGCGGCGGCGCTGTTTATGCAGAAAATGCGACAGTACAGCAAACCGGAGGTACAGTCTCCGGTAATACTTCCTCATGGAGGAATGTCGGGATTAACAATGGCGGCGGCGGCATCTATCTGAATGGAAGAAGCACCTATACGTTGTCAGCCGGGTTTGTGACCAATAACCAATGTACAGCTCTTGAAAACAACAGTTATTACTACGACGGCGGCGGCGGAGTCATGGTTGCCGGCAGTTCAGTACTCAATATGGGTGGAAACAGTAAAATTACCGGAAATACAGCGGCCAATGGCGGCGGTGGAATCCGGCTCGCGACCGATTCTACTGCTTCTCTGAATATGACAGGCGGTTTTGTCTGCCACAATTATGCCGGATCTGCAGAAGGCGGCGGTATTACACTCATGTCTGGCACGACCGGAACCATAACCGGCGGTTATATCAACAATAATACTACGGCTACCTCGAAAGACTGGGGCGGCGGCGGTGTATTCGGAAGCTACGGCAGCAAGTTGTATCTGCAGAATGCTCTGATCACACAGAACCATGCAGAAGGTTTTGGCGGCGGCGTCGCCGGATGTTCGACCGGTAAAATCTTTGTCGCAGCCAGTAAGGGTACGGCTATTTTCGACAATACCGCAAATGTGACCAGCGGGACTCTGGCAGATCATCTGTCAGGGACGACATCAGCCAAAAATGAAGACCATACCTACGGGGAAAATGATCCGATTTTCATGAATAACGGTTATGCTGACTACTTCTGTGCTCTTAACAGTGTGGTAGAAGGAACGATGCTCGGCGGGTACGCGGCCAACTGGACAGGCAGTTCAGATGGTTCACCTGTGGTCGTTGGCAAAGACGATACGCTGAATTCTTCATATATCTGCGGTCTGACGGCTCATCCGACAGATGCAGGCAAGACTGCAGCAAGAAGTACCGTCAACGGTTCAGCAAACGGCGGTGTTCACATTACCGGCAACAGTTCTAATACCCATGGCGGAGGAATTCTGATTAACGGGGATATGGTTATCGGAGATACCACAGATATCTACGTCGGTTCAAGAATTGAACTCCATGCCACCAAGGCTCTGCTGGACAGCAGTGGTACAAACCAGACGATGACGGACGGTGAATTTACATTTACTGTTACTGATTATCAGACTGGTGCGGTCATTACGACAGGGACCAATGATGCAAACGGGAATATCACGTTCAAGGACAGATTACCGTTCAATCAAGCAGGTACTCACAGCTACTATATTCAGGAAGATCCATCTTCGGATAAAACAATTATTCAGGATACAACAAAATATTTACTGCAGGTTGTAGTAACGGATCATCCAAGTGTGTTTGCAACGAATGCTGACGGTTCTACAAGAATCACCAAACATCAGTACGAAGTGGATAAGATCAATGTCATGAAGTTTAATGGCGTTGAGGATAGTGATGGCACAATTGTTCAGGCTGATTTTATACCGGTTAATGACGAATCCCATGCGATCAACTTTAATCTGACGCCAAATGACACTATTACCTTTACGAATGTCAAACAGAGTACAACTAAGATTTCAGTGAAGAAGATTTGGAACGACCAGTTAAAAAATCATAATCCCATCACAGTTAAATTGTACAGAAATTCTGCTAATAACACTAAAACACTGGTAAATTCGCAACAACTGAATGGAGATAACAACTGGAGCTACACATGGACGAATCTATCACTCTCATCAGATTATAGCTATTCGGTAGAGGAAGATGCTGTTAGTGGATACACTCCTGAGTATAATACATCGACTACAACGGAATCAGAAAGTTACTTTGTTCCAGTTGGCGATACTGAATCGCTAACAGCAGGGCAGCAGTATATCATTGTTTCAAATGATAACTTGAAAGCTCTGAAAATCACCAGTGAGCACGTTGATGCTGGTCTGAACACTTCAGATTTGACGAATGTGACTTACCACTCAGGTTCTGTCACGGTTGGCGGTGTTCAGTATAGCGGATATTACACGGCGGATGGGATAAGCAGCAGTAATATTTTTAAAGCTGAATCTCACTCTCAACTGGGATGGGACAGTAATAATACCTGGGACCGAACGGTTCTAAAGAATAATAGTGTTTCTTCATGGCTGTTGTTTCAGAATTATACATTTACGGATTCGAATAATCCTTCCAATAGCTATTCGAATAGTCTCAAAGGAACCAACTCTGCTGACTATGCATCCGGTATTGAATACAACGAAGGACTCATTAGAGGTTCTGATCATACTGGTGGAAACTGGAGTAACAAATCCTGTGACAAAGTCCTTGTATATGATGGGACTAGATTCAGTGCGGCTAGTAGTGCCGATAACAATGCAGCTAAACTGTATAAACTGGTTACTGATGCAGGCACCAATATTACTATCACGAATACTAAAACGGAGAATCAGACTTTTACCCTGGATATCACGAAAAAGTCAGACTACACCGATACCAGACCGCAAGTCACGCTTGCCGGAGCAGAATTCCAACTGATTGACAGCGACAGAAATGTCTTATACTTCAAGCCGATTGGAGGAGATGTCTCAAGTGCTTACAGTCTGACTACAGCTGCTGACAGTAACGGAACTACAACACTCGTTACCGACAGCAACGGGAAACTCGTTTTAAGCAATCTTCCCGCAGGAAGCTACACACTGCATGAAACAAAAGCACCATCCGGTTATGCAAAAGCAGCCGATCAATCAGTCACACTGGGTGGCAGCAATGCACCAACAATCAAGTATGTAACTGTTATTGATAACAAATACGGTGAATACGCACTGCCGGGAACCGGCGGATTTGGAACAATTGGTTATACAATCAGCGGTCTGCTGCTTATGGCAGGGACACTGGTTTATGGATACGGAAAAAGGCGCAGGCGGGAAAGGAGGGACAGCTGATCCTTTTCCGCACAAAAGATTATTTGTGCCGGACCGCATTCCATCCTGTAAATTACAACTCTCTAAATTAAACATGAAAGGAAGTAAAATGAAAACTTCGAAAAAACTCGTCAGCCTGCTACTGACACTGGCTCTTATCTTCGCAATGTCGTCCACGGCATTTGCAGCGGGTCCTTATAAGATTACGATTAACGGTGACAAAGCAACAGGTCATACTTATGAAGCATACCAAATTTTCTCAGGAGATGTAAGTAACACTACATTAGCCAACATTGCATGGGGGAATGGTGTTGTTCCAGCTGCTATTCTTACAGACTTAGCAAATGATCAAATAAATTTTAATGGTATTTCTGCTACAAGTACAGCTTCTGATGTAGCTGCCGCTCTGAATGATAGTAATTCAGCTGCATTTGCAAAAATTGCAGGTGCTCATTTAGCGACTGTCGCAGGGACATCGGAAAGTGGTGTTATCTCTGGTCTTGACTCAGGGTATTATCTTGTTAAAGATAAGACTGATACTGTTCCAGCTGGTGGGTCATATACTAATTTTGTTGTAAAGATAGTTGGCGCGGATATAACGGCCAACCCTAAATCCGATGTTCCTACAGTTGAAAAGAAAGTTAAAGATATCAACAATTCAACTAACACTGATTATACAAACTGGCAGGATTCTGCGGACCACGATGTAGGCGATAAGGTTCCTTTCCAGCTGAAGGCAACTCTTCCGAGTAATTATGACTCTTATTCGAGTTATCAAATAATCTTCCACGATACCATGTCAAAGGGTCTGACTTATAATGCAACAGCACCGGACAAAGCAGTTGTAAAAATAGATGGTCATGATGTCACGGATAGCTTTACTATTACTCCGGAAGCTCAAACAGACGGTTCAACAAAACTGACTGTATCTTGCGAAAATATCAAAGCAATAGAAGGTGTTACAATAACGAAAAATTCAGTTATCACAGTTGAATATAATGCGACATTGAATTCAAATGCAGTTCTTGGTTCTACAGGTAACCCGAATGAAGTAACTTTGGAGTATTCTAACAATCCAAATGGAACAGGTACAGGTACAACACCCAAGGATACGGTTATTGTATTTACTTACAAGGTTGTGGTAAATAAAGTTGACCAGAATCAGAATGCGTTGACAGGTGCAGAATTTACACTTGAAAAATATGATAAGACTTCTGAAACCTGGAAAGCTGTTGGTAAGGTTAAGAATGATGCGGGTACAATTTTCACTTTCTCCGGCCTTGATGATGGTAACTACAAACTGACAGAAACAACAACACCTGCAGGCTACAATACCATTGCACCTATCGAATTTACAGTAGTCGCAGAACATGATATTGATGCTGTTACTCCTACTTTGACTAGTCTGACGGGTGATGTCACAACCGGTAATATTTCATTCACACAGGCGACTGATCATAGTTCACTGACTACAAATGTAGTGAATAAATCCGGTTCTACTCTCCCTGAAACCGGTGCTATGGGCACAACCATGCTTTACATCATCGGCGGGATCCTGGTAGCAGCAACAGCTGTGATCCTGATCACAAAGAAACGCATGACCAAAGAAAGTTAATCGGCCTGAATTCTCAAACAGTATCTTGTAAAAATGACCGGAGGAAGTACCTCTTCCTCCGGTTTTCAACAGTAAGGAGATTGCTGTCGTCATGAAAAAACACAAGTCCACAGTAATTCTGATTGTCGTGTTTTTGATAGGAATGTCCTTGCTGTTGTATCCGTCCGTTGCCAACTACTGGAATTCGTTTCATGCGACCCGTGCAATCGCCGGTTATTCGGAAGCGGTTGCGAACATGGACGAAGAAACGTACAAGCAGACATGGGATGCGGCTGTTGCCTATAACCAGACCAGCTTCGACCGCGAGGATCTTTACCATCTGAGCGACGAAGAAACATCACAATACAACAGCCTGCTCAATGTGGGCGGGACCGGGATCATGGGTTCTATTGAAATCAAGAAACTTGGTGTCAATCTGCCTATCTATCACGGAACAAGCGACGGCGTTCTGGAAGTTGCCATCGGGCATCTTGACTGGACCAGCCTCCCGGTAGGCGGGGAAGGCGCACATTGTGTTCTTTCCGGCCACCGGGGATTGCCCAGTGCCAAACTATTTACCAACCTTGACCAGATGGCGGTGGGCGATACCTTTGTCCTCCGCGTGCTCAATGAGGTTCTGACCTATCAGGTGGATCAGATCCGTATCGTAGAACCAACTGATACCAGTGATCTGCAGATCGTCCCGGGGGAAGATCTGTGTACACTGGTCACCTGTACTCCCTATGGCGTCAACAGTCACAGACTGCTGGTGCGCGGCCACCGGGTTCCCAATGATACCACGGCTTCCCTTGTACAGGTTACATCGGATGCCAACCAGATCGAACCGGTCCTGGTTGCTGCTGTAATTGCTGTCCCCATTCTGCTGGTCCTCCTTGTAGTCGTACTCAGACCCGGCAGAAGAAGGAATAAAGGAAACCACAACACATGATCAGTGTCGGTGTTTCCGGCCATCCGGCGCCTCTGAAACACCCCCCTGTGCAGCAGGGCGCCGCCGGCCTTCTCAATTTATCTTTTCCTATTCATTTATACCCAGTAGTTCAGGTGCGATCCGTGCATCTCTCTACGTCCTCCTTTCGCAGCAGCCCCGCATTCCAATTGCCGGCGGGGCTGTTATTGTGTGAAGAGATCTCCGTTTTATAACGATTGACCAGACAAAAACACCCGTCTCCGCAAATACCACGATACTCTTACGTGATATCTGTGAAAACGGGTATTTTCATTTACAGATTGTCCGGTTCGTTTCTCAATATTTGTGACTGTAATACAATTTCAGAATCACGGAAACCAGGGCGATGCCAATCACGACTACCTGCAGGGTTTTGAATACTGTGGCATTGTAAAAGCCGGATACCAGCATTGCCAGTGAAAGAACATAGAGGATCACGACCAGGGAAGTCCGGCCCACACTGTTGAAAATCTGTTCACGCCGTTCATCTTTTTCTTCAATATAGAGATCTTCAAGCTTGCGGGCATTGCGCAGAGCCAGAATGCTTTTGATGATAAAGACCAGCGCCACCATGCCGATGCCGACGGAGAATCCCAGAGCAAAATCCGAAGCGCTGCCGTGCGGCAGTACATCGACAGCAGATAAGACCATTAACAGTACGACGATGCAGCAGTAAACTGTCCCGCCGATAATTCTCATACTTACTTTTTTTCTGAAATTTTCCATGGTTACCGTTCCTCCTGATACTCAATTTCTGAAAAGTCAAATACATCTTCGATCGTCAGATCGAAATAACGGGCGATTTTGTATGCCAGTACCAGAGAAGCCGTATACTTCCCGACTTCAATCGAAGTGATGGTCTGGCGTGTCACACCAACAGCCCGTCCCAGTTCCGCCTGGGAGATTTTTTTCTGCTTGCGCAGTTCCGCGATTTTTGTCTTCATTATTTTTCCTTGCTAAGCTTGCTTTGCAAATATAGTATAGCGCGCTTTGCATATAATGTAAAGGGAACTTTGCAGAAAAAGTAAAGTCAACTTTGCAGATCAGAAATGATGCTTACTTGAAACGGTAGGTTTCATCCTTGAGATTCAGTGTGGCAATCCTGCCGTTGTTTATTGTAATTTCGGCGGTCCCGCAGTTCGGCAGCTTGGCATCCCAGTAGTCTTCCAGAGGCCGGTCCAGGATTACATTGCAGACGGCACTCAGGAGCGAACCATGCGCAGCTACCAGAATATTGTCGGAATGGCGGCTCTGGGGAAGAAGCACCTCCTTCAGGAAGCGTCTGCCGCGTTCCATAACATCTTCGAATTTTTCCGCGCCGATGGCCGGCTGGTAGAGTTTCGGGAAGGTTTCAAAAGCGTTAATGGGTGTGTCCGGATCGTAGTCGTAAGAAGTCATCTGGAAGCCTTCGGCCACGCCGAAGGCCTGTTCCAGCAGCAGCGGCTCGTCGTGAATGTCAATGTCGCTGCAGTCCTGACCCTTGAGAATGATTTCTGCCGTTTTTCTTGCTCTTGAAAGCGGACTGGAAAAGCAGAAGTCAAAATTACGGTCTTTCAGTTTTTCAGCGGTTTCTCCCGCCTGCCGGATTCCGGTCTCATCCAGGGGAACATTGACCTGTCCCTGTATTTTCCGCTGTGCGTTCCAGTAGGTCTGTCCGTGGCGGACCAGAATCACTTTACATGTATGCATGATGCCTTCCTTTACATAATTTCTCAAATCAATTCATTTTCAGAATGATTGACTTATTTCAGTGTTTTTACAATTTCATTATAGTAGGAATGCAAGGTTAATAGCAAAGGAGTGTCTGGTTTTACAGGGGTTAATCTTTTTCAAAAAAATGTAAAGAATTATCCTTCAAGCTGCCTGTACAGCTCGAGTGAGCGTGCAATCACCTGATCCATGTTCAGATAACTATAGGTTGCCAGACGGCCGCCGAAGAAGACATTCTCTTCTCCGGCGGCTTTTTCTGCATACTGACGGTAAAGCGCCAGGTTCCGTTCGTCATCAATCGGATAGAACGGTTCTGCCTGCGGGGTCCATTCACAGCTGTATTCGCGGGTAATGACGGTTTTGGGCTGCCTGCCAAAGTTAAAATGCTTGTGCTCGATAATCCGGGTAAACGGTGTCTGACTGTCAGTATAATTGACGACAGCATTCCCCTGGAAGTTCGCTGTATTGAGAATCTCATTTTCAAAACGAAGACTCCGGTATTCGAGAAAACCCTGACTATAATCGAAATAGGCATCGATGGCACCGGTATAAATCACGCGCTTCGCCAGCTGGTTCAATGCAGCACGGTCGGTCAGATAATCGGTATCGAGCCGTACATCAGTTCCTTCAAGCAGCTTTTGAACCATTGCGGTATAGCCCTCTTCCGGAATGCCCTGCCAGCGGTCGTTGAAGTAGTTGTTGTCGTACATGAGCCTTACCGGCAGCCGGCGGATAATTTCCGGCGGGAGTTCGCTGCAGGGACGGCCCCACTGCTTTTCGGTATAGCCCCGGATCAGCTTTTCAAAAATATCCCGTCCGACCAGACTCAGCGCCTGTTCTTCCAGATTTTTCGGATTAGCGACTCCGTACAGACTGCGCTGGCGGTTGATTTCCGCTTCCGCCTCCTGCGGCGTGGAGACGCCCCACATCCGGTTAAAGGTATTCATATTAAAAGGCAGATTGTAGATCTCACCATGATAATTTGCGATTGGCGTGTTGATGTAGCGGTTGAAACGGGCAAAGCGGTTCACAAATTCCCAGACGGCTTCATTATCAGTATGGAAAATATGGGCCCCGTAATGATGAACACAAATGCCTTCGATTTCTTCAGTCCAGGCATTGCCGCCGATATGACTGCGCCGGTCTATGAGCAGGCACTTTAAGCCGTCATCGGCTGCCTGGCGTGCAAAAACGGAGCCGAACAGGCCGGCTCCGACAATCAGATAATCATATTTCATATATTGTCCCTGCTTTTCATGGTATCGGGTTTTAACCGGGTGTTCCGGCTTCTGATAAAACGACTTGCGATCACGATGATCAGGCTGAAAATAAGCAGAAAATAGAAATTGACAGCCCGGGTTACAAACATAGACGGGATGAGCCACGCACCCGTGAATATCGTGGAAAACACTACCTGGTACATCAGCTCGGTGATGCCCTGCGCGCCCGGAAGCGGCAGCATATCGACCGCGATGTAAACTGAGGCCTGCAGGATCAGCACAGTGAGCATGTCAGTTCCACTGAGCCCGGAGCCCAGATACACCATCCAGGTCACCATGAACAGGCTTATGCGCTGTACAAAGGTGAGCAGGAGAACCACGGTTACCTTGCCTCTGTGGTCATTCAGAAAGACAACAGCCTGGTGATATTCCTCGATGAAGTCCATGGTTTTACGATCACGTTCCGGTGATTCCTTCCAGAATCCGAAATGGATCATAATTTTCTGAAACCACTGGATGATCTTCAGGATGGCCTTCGGGAAAATCATCACACCCAGGATCGCAGCTACCAGTACCACGTTCAGGAAAATTCCGAGCAGATACAGGTAATAATAGCCGTGCAGGAAGCTTCGGAGCGGTGTGTTCCAGAAGAACAGGATGAGCAGCCCCAGAATAACCAGCACCAGTTTGTACATAACCGCAACGGTCATGAGCACGACGGTACTGCTCGAAATATCATTTCCGTCTCTGCGCATATAGTAGAGCTGCATGGGCTGTCCGCCGGTAGCGGAAGGGGTGATGCCTGAATAGAAAAAGCCGATAAAGGAGTAAGCCAGACACTGGTACAGCCTGCTGGTGCCGTTCATTGACGAGAGCAGGTACCAGATCATAAAGCCTTCCAGACAGACAAACAGCAGGCCGAATCCTATTGCAGCTGCCATATAGCCAGCGGGCATCTGTTTGACGGAAGCCCAGACTTCAGTCAGATTGCTGCTGCTGAAAACAGCATAGATGGTCATTCCGGTGACGACCACGAAAAACAGAATCTGCCAGGTTTTGGTGCTGATTTTTTTCATGAAGCATTTTCCTGAAGCAGAGAATCCTGACAGCTGGTTTTGACCGGGATTATGTTATCTCCGGAAGCTGCCTGATCCAGAACCGTGATGCTGCTTCTTCCGGAGAGTTTCCTTCCGGGCATTTCTTCGATAAACTGCGCCAGTTTTCCTTCAAACCAGACGGCATCCTGTCCGTATTCCAGGAAATCCCGGGGTGTAACCAGGGAGAAATGCTTTCCGAAATGAATCACGCCGGCTTCATCCAGCAGTCTGGCCAGATAGGAAGAGCAGGTGTAGTGGTATTTCTGGTGATAGGCCTTTTTAAACAGGATATAAGGCAGCCCGATGGTTGCGTAGTGATAATGGTAACGGTACGGCATAGTCCGTTCCAGAATGTCCTGAATATAGGCTTTCTGTTCCTCTGTACACTGGACGGTGTAGATCATATACTTTGCACCGGGAAAGGCTTTGAGGACCTTGTGTTTGTCTTCTTTTTCAAAGCCGGAGAGCAGCGGAATGGAAGGATTGCGCCTGCCAAAGCTGTAGGCTTCCTCAAAGTCGGGGTCGAGCGAGAGAACGGTATGAATATAGTTCTGCTTAATCACCTTGCGGATCAGATCGGCGAAGAGTCCGGGGGTGTCGACCAGCGCGATATAAATATTTGCCATAGATAAAATTCTTTCGTTAACGATATTGTATGAAAATTGTATGAAACAGTTTACTGGAAATCGTAGATTTTATTAGCGATTTTATAGCCTGTGACAACAATTTTTCCACCCCATCGGCCGGGGACCACGGTAAGACCGCTCAGCGTTCTGCGGCGCAGCTTGTAAAACAGATTTTCGTCGTATTCACGAATTCCGGTCCACATATCCTTACGTTTCTGATAGGATTCATCTGTTGAAATCAGCAGCAGGTGAATGGTGGAGATAGAGATCATGATCGAGATATTGCGCAGCATATAGGTGGCAAGTTTCGGATAAATCCGTTCGATTTCGTCCAGATCCACAAGACGGGCAACCAGATTGGTCACATAAAGCTGCTGGTCAATACGCTTCATCAGCATTTTGGGGTTAACAGACTGATCATCACGGCCCAGATAGTAATGGTACAGGTCGACATCCAGATAATAGATGGTCTGAATAAAAGGGAGCGGCTGGTAGGCGAAGATATTGTCCACATAGAACATGTGTTCCGGGAGCACAACTCCGGATTTCCGCACAATTTCGGTCCGGTAGGTCATGGCGTGCATAATCAGATACTGGTTGGGACGGAAATGGCGTATATCATTCCATCCGCAGATCTGACCGGGGCGAAATACATTTCGATAATTCACCGGATGCTGGTAGCCCGCATCCAGATGATCGTAGACAAAATTGCATAAAAAAAGATCCGGCATGCTTTTTCTGTTCAGATATTCTGCATTGTCGGTAAATTCTCTGATTTTGTGAAGCAGTGCCTGATAGGCTTCCTGATCGAACCAGTCATCAGAATCAACGACTTTAAAATATTTCCCGGTTGCCAGTTCCAGTCCTTTGTTGACACCGGAACCATGACCGCCGTTTTCTTTATGAACCACTTTTACGATGCCCGGATAACGATCCTGATAGGAATCTGCTATCGCTGCTGTCCGGTCGGTCGAGCCATCATCTACTATGATAACTTCTACATCGTCTCCGCCTGTAACAAGCGAGTCAATGCAGCGTTCCATGTAATCCTCGGAATTGTAGCACGGAACCGTGAGGGTCAAATATTTCATCAGCGTTCTGCCTTCCTGTTATATAACTGTCTTATATTGAAACTCTTTGATTCTACCACAGGAAGGAAAACTGTAGATAAATATTTATTGACGCAAACGTAAAAAAATGGCCTGTAATGCTATTGATCGATTAGCGATTGATTATCCTTTTGAGGACGCGGATATAAAGTATCTGAAAATATCTCTATTTTACGCTTAATTAAGCGTTAAAAACATATATAATTAAAGTATAGAATATATTGAATATACATAATTTTGAATGATTATTCATTTTTAAGCAAAGATTTGTTTATAACAGGCAGAGAAGTGGAGCCGATGTTTCAAGAGCGGTTCCGGGGTACGACCATGAAAGAAATGACAACAGAATCTGTAAAAGCATATGTATTGGGAAGAGCGGTAGCAAAGTTTGACTATATTGAAGAAGAACCGATGAGCGAGGCGATGCTTCAGGAGTTTTCGGTTCATCCGGGAACGCTCAAAACGGTTATTCCCCAATATATCGAAACCAATATGAATGAAGCAACAGCCAGGATTATTGCAAAATCCTTTTATTCCCGCTATATTGCGAATGCGGATATTCCTGAAAATTACAGTGAAGCAGAAACGGAAGCTTTTCAGGCCGGATTCATTGCCGACCATTACGAAGGACTGTTTCCGTACGACGACTGGGAAGAAGCATCCGGAGATACTCCGTTTGAAATTCCGTTAAAGGAAGAAACTGCACCAGTCGAAGAAAGCATGCAGCATCTTATCGATGAACGGGCGAGATATTTGAATTAACAGGGGAAGCGACAGTGAGCCTTTCAAGCGAGCTGCCGTTTTTCCATCTGTCGCGGTAAACACGCGAGCACTGGTCAAACTGATTAAACTTTTTTCTGGATGCTTCCACATCATCATAGACTTTCCAGCATCCCAGACATTTGCAGCAGTCCGGTCCCTGTTCGATAAAACCACGGACATCTTCCGGCGGATACCCCAGGAACAGGCCGATTTCATGGGGAAAATCCTGATTTTCCTTCAGCTTTTTCGAAAGACAGGCCACGCAGCATTCGGAGCTTTTTCCGCTATAGCCGTTTTTGTCCAGCAGGTTTGCAGCTTTACGATTTGCCAGATCCTGTGCCAGCCGGCCGGGACGGTACACATAGACCAGAACCTTGCGCGGAGAAAAACGCATAGGGAGAACCCGTACCCCTCTGGGGACCAGAATTTCATTGAGACGGCGGATATCCTCGCGTATCTCTTCTTCTGTCGTGTAGGAACAGGTAAACAGATTACCGGTTTTCAGCCCTGCCAGTGTCGGGGCACAATGACGGATAATTGAATCTTCAGACATATTTTCCAGACTTTCCAGCTCTCGAGAGAATTACAGTATTGATTAACGCACTTATGTTAGAAATGGCTAACAATAATGACAAAAATAAACGATCTGGAGACAGGACTCCAAACCGACGTTGTTTTGTGATTGTTATTTTATTAGGTAAGCATAACAATGTCAAGATGGTAATCAAAAAATTTAAGTTGAGTAGACCATATTCGTTTCCAATCGATTAATATTTTCTATCATGGTTTTCGAACAACATCACCTATACCACATATGTCGTGTACAGTGTTGTATGATAATAGATAAGATAGTGTACATATTATCAGGCTTTAATCGGAAAGGATGGCTTCCAGATTTTGCCCGAATGGAGAATCGGACAAAAGAATTCAGGCAAGCCGGGAGAAAGGAAATTTATGAAACAGAAAACAGCAGCAGTAATCACAGTCATTCTAATGGCGGCAGTCCTCCTGCTTACAGGGTGCGATTCCGAGCCGAACGCACAGCAGGCAGCCAGCGATTTTGCATCGTTCACAGAAAATGATACAACAGGTGAGTTTACGATCAAGGACAGCAGCACTAAAGATAATACACTCACACAGACCTGCACCTATACGTCAAAAGACGGCAGCAGCAGTGCGGATGCCACACTGACTTATACCAAAGGATCCGGCTTTTTCGACAGCTGGAAGCTGTCGAACGTACAGTACAGTCCGGTTGATGCCTCACAGGTACAGGGTATCTGGAGCTTTTCCATGGACGGAAGCACTCAGACAGACGGTTATATCCAGCTGCAGGACAACGGTTCGATCCAGATGATGATTGATGGTATGGCCCTGATTGACCTGGGTGTATCCGGTTCAAGTCTTACTACAGCAGAACAGCAGATTATTGAAAGCGCGCTTCGAAACAAATATTTCGAAATTGATGGCACCTATACCGTAAGCAATGGGAAAATCAGCCTGAATATGGATTTTTCTGATTTTTCACAGGCATCCGGTGGTTCACAGTCTGTAACCAGCGGAGAAACAACACCGGTTATTTCAGAAGATGATTCCAGCAGAACCATGACATTTTCGTCGGACAGTTCCGCGACCAGCGGTATTTCAGATCTGACTTATTACGGACCCATAGGGACAGAAACGACGTTCACCCAGCAGAACTACCAGCGGGAATCGATGGCGGATTTGTATCAGGATTTGATAACAGCATATATGGGACAGTAGGAAAGAGTGGGTTGAGAAGTAAAGGGGATTGTTCACAAGTAAAATATATTAGTGTAAACCCCCATTCGACTTTTTCTTACAGCCAACTGCACGTAACGCACACAACAACCTGCTATAATGAAAACAGAGTGTGATAGATAATCTGTTACATGACAGCAGGGGGGACTATGAAGCTTATTCAGCTGGAGTATTTTGTCGAGGTAGTCAATCAGAAAAATTTTACCAAAGCAGCGGAACAATTGTGTGTCAGCCAGTCAACAGTAAGCAAGTCTATCCGGGCGCTGGAAACTGAGTTCAATACCGAGCTGATCGATCATAATTCCAAAAGCTTCCGTTTGACATCGGATGGCGAAATTTTTATGGAGACAGCACAGCATATTCTGCAGAATTATCAGTCAGAGGTGATTGAGCTGCAGAGAAAACTAAACAGCAAGCAGGGGTCATTGAGCCTGGCGATTCCGCCGGTTACGATCACAGCGGTTTTTACACCTATCATCCGGAAATTCAAGGATCAGTATCCGAATATCCGGCTTAAGATTTATGAGGTCGGGGCCAATACGGCTAAGAAGATGGTGGATGATGGAACGGCAGATATCGGCGCGGTGATTCAGCCGTTCAGTGACAGCAACTATGAGATTAAAAAGATTACCGAATCTGAAGCCACGCTGCTGGTGAATGATCAGCATCGGCTGGCTGGGCGGAAAAGTGTCCGTTTTGCAGAACTTGAGGGTGAGAAGTTTATGATTCTGACCGAGAACTATATGCTTCACGACATCATCATCCGCAACTGCATCAACGCCGGTTTTGTACCGAATATCGAATTTGAAAGCACGCAGTGGGATCTACTGGTGGATATGGTGAAGATGAACCAGGGTATCAGCATTCTGCCCAAGCCCATTGTGGACAAATTCCATCCGCAGCATGTGCGGGAGATTCACCTGACGGGACCGGAATTTCCCTGGATCGTCACCATGATCTACCGCAAAGACAAGTTTCTGACTCAGCCTATGCGCTGCTTTATGAATATGCCTGATTTAAGCGGCGATCTGCCCAGGATGATTTAAATTGCTCCGGTTTGTCCGGAGCTTTTTTCATGCATAAAATTCATGACCCATTCCTGACTTTCATAGTCATGAATATCCTTCATCGTCCTGATGAATATTAACTATTTCCATTCATTTCCAGATGATGATAACCTTTAACCAAGGTAACCTACAACGTTTAATGAATGATCATTCAGAATTTTCGACACGTTTTCACATCAGGGTAAAGGGAGAATCACTATGACAGAAAATGGAAAAGTTAATTCTGCGAAAGCCGGCCTGATAGAATGCATCATGTTCTTCACGTATGCATTTTTCGCCGTAAACTGGATCGCGGGCAGTACACTGACACCGCAGATCATGAAATACTTTAATCTTACTACTTTTGCTTCGGCCACATTTATTTCCAATGCCATCACCATTGCGAAAATTATCGGAAACTTTCTGGCAGCCGGTATTCTGGCAAAGCTGTATCCCAAGAAGGCTATTGGACTGGGGTCCGGACTGATTGTTGCCGGGAGCGTGATCGCGCTGCTGGCCCCGCAGTACTGGCTCTTTATTCTCGGACGTTTCATTATGGGCTTTGGCGGTGCTCTGTATGTTGTATATTTCAGCCCGGTCGTAATCCACTATTTTGCACCTGAAAAGCTGCCGGCTGTCAATGCTGTTAATGGAGTTGCTTACAATGTGGGCGGAATCATGGCGATGGTTATTGTGGGACCCGTCATTTCCTGGCTCAAGACATGGCAGTACAGCATGGCTTTCTTTGCGGCTATAAGCGCCGTACTCTTTGTACTCTGGCTGTTCTGTGGTGAAAACTTTGAATTGAAGAAGGGGAACGCCCAGGCAGAAAAATATACTATGGGTGAAGCGCTCAAAGATAAATTTAACTGGTTTTTCCCGTTTACCTATTCGGGACTGCTCACACTGTACATAGTCGTACTGAATATCTTCCCGATTTCCGGAACGACTGCGATTGATTCCAAAACGCTCAGTATTCTGGTTGCAGTAGGCGGTGTTGTCGGTTCACTTCTGGCCATCGCACTGTCAAAGGTTTATTTCAAACGGCTGCCGGTTATCCGCTGGGGCGGACTGGCAATGACGCTGTGTGGTTTGCTTATGTTTACGACCAACAGCGGGATCCTGGCTGTTATCGCAGCGTTTGCCCTGGGTGTGTTTATGTTCCTGCCGGTCACCTCACTGGTTTTGATTCCTCAGGAGCTCAAAGGGATGACACCGGTTAAGCTCACGACTATTATGGGGTTGTTCTGGGCCATTTCCTACATTATCGAATCAGTTGTATATTTCCTGATTGGGATCGCGATTGACAGATCCGGTTATGCAACCGGCCTGATGATCGCTCTGGCAGTAAGCCTGACATTCTTTATCGGCTCTTTCCTGCTTCCGGAAACCGGAAAAGATAAAAAGAAAGAAGCTGAATCCAAATAACTGACATCTATCACATCAGCAGCTGGCTGATTAGCAATCGAACGACTTGAAAGGGAACAATATGAAAACTGCACAGGAATTATACGAAGAAAAGAAAATGACCGCCAACGAAGCTCTGGACCTGATTCAGGACGGAGATTATATGTTTTCTGCACAGGCTGCCGGGGAACCGGTTGCGATTCTGGAAAATCTGCAGCACCTCAAAGAAACCGGCGTAAAGGGAACTACTCTCAACACCTGCCTGCCGCTTAAAAACTACGAAGCCTTCAATGATCCGGAGATGATTGGGGTTATGTCGCACAACGGATGGTTCTTCAACGCGGGCCTCAGAAAAGCGCAGAAACAGAAACTGGTCAGCGATGTTCCGCAGAGCTCAACCTCAATCCTGAGAAAGACGCTGGACCGGATCGCCTATGACGGCAGGCGTCCGGTGGTACTGGCTACCGTCTCGCCGATGGACAGCCATGGTTACCTGTCACTTTCGATCAGTGCGATCTATGAAATGGATCTGATCAACAAAGGTGCTTTCGTTATTCTGGAAGTCAATTCCAATTATCCCCGTACCTTCGGCGATACCCAGGTTCACATCTCCCAGGTCGATGCGCTGGTAGAATCTGACCGGCCGATTCCGATTGCCAACCTGGCTCCGTATACGGATGTTGATGCCACTATCGGCAAAAACATTGCTTCACTGGTAGAAGACGGCTCCACCATTCAGCTGGGCATCGGCAACATCCCCAACGCAGTGGCCAATGAACTCAAATCCAAGAAGCATCTCGGAATTCATACGGAAATGTTCACTGAAACGATGGTGGATCTTATTGAATGCGGCGCGGTTGATAATTCACAGAAGGGGCTCCTTCCGGGTTATTCGGTCTGTTCCTTCACCATGGGCAGTCAGAGACTGTATGACTTCCTGGATGATAATCCGTCGGTTCTGTTCAAATCATGCACGTTCAGTAATGATCCGTACACCATTGGACTGAATAACAAATTTGTATCGATCAATGCAACACTGGAAATTGATCTGAGCGGTCAGTGTGCCTCTGAAACTGTGGGGCATCATCAATGGTCCGGTACCGGCGGCCAGTCAGAAACGGTACAGGGTGCTCAGATGTCCAAAGGCGGGAAGTCGATTATCGCGATGCATTCCACTTACTCCACGAAAGATGAAAACGGCGAGGAAGTGCTGCATTCAAAGATCGTTCCTTTCCTGGCAGAAGGGGCGGCGGTTACCACATCCAGAAATGATGTCGATTATGTAGTAACGGAATACGGCATAGCCTGGCTGCGTGGTCTCAATATTTCGCAGCGTGTAGATGCACTGATCAGCATTGCCCATCCGGATTTCAGGGACTGGCTGCGTGAAGAAGCAGAAAAGAACATGATCTGGTAAACAGGAACGTATAAGAACAGACATACAGGAGGCAGCTTATGAAGGAATATGAAGTCAGGTATCTGGATCTGGAAAACGGGGAACGGATGGCTTACCGGGAATGTGGCTCTCCGGAGAATCCGCCGCTTATTCTGATACATGGAAATCAGAGCTCATCGGTGTTTTTTCAGGATACCATGGCCGAACTCGAAGATGAGGCGCACGTGCTGGCTCTGGATCTGATTGGCTTTGGAGACAGCAGCTATAACCGGCAGCTGGATACACTGCAGGATTTCAGCCAGGATATTGCCCTGTTTATGAAACAAAAGGGCATTGAAAATGCCGTAATCCTGGGCTGGAGTACCGGAGGCGGGATTATACTGGAACTGGCAGCAGACCATCCCGAGCTGGCCGGAAGGCTGATTCTGCTGGATTCAGTCGGAACCCAGGGCTATCCGCTCTATCAGGTTGATGCAGACAACAAGCCGGTGCTTTCCCAGCGTATTTCGAAACGGGAAGATGTAGAAAAAGAGCCGCTCCAGGTCGTTCCAGTGCAGAAAGCGCTGGAGGCAGGGGACAAAGCCTTTATCAAGAGTGCATTTGATCTGCTTCTTTATAATCTCAATCCACTTGATCCGGAAGATTATGACAAATGTCTGGATGCGATCCTCAAGGAACGCTGTATTCTGGACGTCGACACAGCACTTGCCTGTTTCAATATGAGTAATGAGTACAACGGCACTGTGGAAGGAAGCGGCAGACTGGATTTGATCCAGTGCCCGGTTACAGTGCTGCATGGCCAGAAGGATCTGATTGTTCCGGTAACAGAAGCGGAAAAGACAGCAGTCCGTTTGAATGGACTGGCAGATATGGTGTTATTGGAAAATGCAGGACATGCCCTGTTGACTGACAGACCAAAAGCTTTTGTGAATGTGCTCCGTGCTGCATTGGCCGAACTGTAAGAATAAGAGCTCGCTGAAATTCCAGACAATAAAGAATCATTTAAAAAGAAAGGCCGTCCGATTTTAAATCGGACGACCTTCTTTTTAATATTCATAGACTCTTCCGGAGAAATCTTTTATCCAGCAAAGTTTAATCATTATTCTTCAGTATCCTGAAGCATTTTCTTTCCCTTTTCCGCATGTCTGCACAAAGCATCGAATGTTTTCTCACTGATGTCATGTTCCATTTTGCAGGCATCCTCGCGGGCGGTTTCTTCGTCTACGCCAATGCGGATCAGGAATTCGGTAATCATTTTATGACGCGAATAAATGCGCTGGGCGATTTCCATGCCGCTGTCTGTCAGGGTAATCCCGTTCTGATCCATGGTAATGTATCCGTTTTGACGCAGGCGCTTGGTCGAATAGCTGACACTGGGCTTGGTTACTCCGAGGTGTTCGGCTACGTCAATGGAACGAATATAGCCGTGCTTTTCCTTCATCATCAGCATGGCTTCCAGATAATCTTCTGCTGCTCTTTGTATTTTCATGGCTGAATGCACCGACTTTCCAACAATTTAAATATAATTTAATCATAAAGTAACATAAGAGGACCAAAATAAACAAAAAGTTAAGAACTACTAACTAAATTTTCAGCTTTTATTGTCTAAGCATTGACAAAGTCAGTTAGAGATACTAAACTGAGTTTGGTTAGATAAATCTAATTAATGATTTGCCCGGTCCTGGCAGGACGGACGGAATGGAGCAACGACCACGATACCAATTACAATGGCTGACAGCGGTGATACGGTCACCATCAAAAAAATCACCGGCAGCGACAAGATCCGGCAGCATCTGGCAGAGCTTGGATTTGTGGTGGACGGACAGGCGACTGTGGTGTCAGAGATCAACGGAAACATTATTCTGCAGGTCAAAGACAGCCGGATCGCGCTGGACAAAAGCATGGCAAACCGGATTATGATTTAAGGAAGGAATTATCATGAAGACATTGAAGGATGCTCAGGTCGGCGAAACTGTAACAGTGGTGAAGCTTACCGGAGAAGGAGCAACCAAACGGCGGATAATGGACATGGGAATCACCAAAGGGGTTCAGGTCTATGTACGCAAAGTGGCACCGCTGGGTGATCCGGTGGAGCTTAATGTTCGGGGTTACGAGCTTTCAGTACGTAAAGCGGATGCTCAGCGAATCGAAGTAGAGTAGAGGGCGGGAGTTGCCGCTGTTTTTTTTGCCACAAAGTTAGGAAATGCTTACATAAGAAGTTAGTATTAACAAATAACAGAAGGCTGAACAAACATAGAAGCGCCTGACATTCGAAAAAAAGGAGTACAAGATGGAATACAAGATTGCACTGGCCGGAAACCCCAACTGCGGGAAAACGACACTGTTTAATGCACTGACCGGCAGTGCTCAGTATGTGGGCAACTGGCCCGGTGTTACGGTAGAAAAAAAAGACGGCCGTCTTCGCGGTCATAAAGACATTATTATTCAGGATTTACCCGGTATTTATTCACTTTCACCGTATTCACTGGAAGAAGTTGTCACAAGAACTTATCTGGTCAACGATAAACCTGATGCCATTATCGACATCGTAGACGGAACCAATATTGAACGAAACCTGTATCTGACAACCCAGATCCTGGAACTGAATTTACCGGTGGTTATGGCGCTTAATATGATGGATCTGGTCCAGAAGAACGGTGACGTGATCGACATGAAAAAGCTGGGCGAAAAACTGGGCTGTGTGGTCATGCCCATGAGCGCCCTCAAGGGTAAGGGCAGCATGGAGGTAGCGGAAAAAGCTATCGAAATGGCAGAAAAGAAAAAGCCGGGTGAATATCCGCATGTCTTTACCGGAAGCGTGGAGCATGCGCTTGCTCATATTGAAGAAAGCATTGCCCCGTATGTACCGGCGGATGACCTGCGCTGGTATGCCATCAAGATTTTTGAACGGGATCAGAAGGTCATGGACGATCTCAAGCTTCCAAAAGAGCTGACCGATCATCTGGAAAAGCATATTAAGGACTGTGAAGAAGAAATGGATGACGATGCGGAAAGCATCATCACCAACCAGCGCTACGCTTACATCAACAAGGTGGTTTCATCATCGGTCAAAAAGAAAGCGAAGCAGGGAAGTCTCTCCGTTTCCGACAAGATCGACAAGATCGTCACCAACCGTGTTCTGGCGCTGCCGATTTTTGCGGCCATTATGTGGCTGATGTATTACATATCCGTTTCAACCCTGGGCGGATTTCTCACCGACTGGGTCAATGACACGCTGTTCGGTGACTGGATTACAAACTGGGCAACCAACGCACTGACGGCCGCCGGTGCTGCAGACTGGCTGCAGGGATTGCTGGTCGATGGGATTATAGGCGGGGTCGGAACGGTACTCGGCTTTGTTCCGCAGATGCTCCTGATTTTCTTCTTCCTGGCTATTCTGGAAGATTCCGGTTATATGGCCCGTGTTGCCTTTATCATGGACAGGATCTTCAGAAGGTTTGGTCTTTCCGGTAAATCCTTTATCCCGATTCTGATCGGAACCGGTTGTGGTGTACCGGCAGTTATGGCAGCGCGTACCATTGAAGATGAACGCGACCGCCGCATGACCATCATGCTCTGTACGTTTATGCCGTGCTCCGCGAAAATGGTCATTATCGCCATGATTACATCGACCTTCTTCCCGGGTAATGTCTGGATTGCGCCGGCGATGTACTTCCTGAGTATTGCAGTTATTGTTCTCTCGGGCATTGCACTGAAAAAGACAAAGGCCTTTGGCGGCGAACCGGCACCATTTGTCATGGAGCTTCCGGCTTATCATATTCCTTCATTTAAAGGTGTTCTGATTCATATGTGGGAACGTGCCCGTGCTTTCATCATCAAGGCCGGTACGATAATCTTTGCAGCCTGCATCGTGATCTGGTTCCTCTCCAACTTCAGCTGGACGCTGCAGATGGTGGACATCGACAACAGTATTCTGGCTTCCATCGGCGGAGCTGTGGCATGGTTCTTCGCACCGCTCGGCTTTGGCAACTGGAAGGGTGCTGTTGCAGTCATCAGTGCAGAAATGGCCAAGGAACAGGCCATCGGCACACTAGCTGTCCTGAACGGGGTAGCCGGAGATGCTTCGGATGCTACGGTCAGCGCTGGTATCGCTGGCATGTTTACAACCATGGGCGCCTTCTCCTTTATGGTACTCAATCTCTTTGACCCGCCGTGTGTAGTCGCGATGGCAACAATTCTCCGTGAAATGGGCAGTACGAAATGGGGATGAATCGCCATCGGTTATCAGTGCCTGGTCGGTTATGTCCTGTCGTTCCTGTGCTACCAGCTCGGGAGCTGGCTCTACTTCGGCGCTGCTTTCGGAGCAGGGCAGGTCATTTCGATTCTGCTTATCGCAGCGATTATCTACTGCGTGGTACGGCGTCCGTCGAAAACAGAAGGCGGTCTGGAAATGGCTGTGGACCGCGTTTGAGCGCGGTCCGTCAGGATTTGATTATTCGCCTCCGTCAGGAAAGACGTGCCTGCTCGCAGAAAGGAAGGCTGTTCAATGATTGCAACAATTCTGATTTCTCTCATAATCGCGGCACTGTTTGTGCTGGCGGTCAGACATATCGTCAAACACGGTTCCTGCTCCGAATGCAGTAAAAATTCGGACGCATGCAGTGGTCACTGCGGCTGCTGCCCCTATCATGCCGATGAAATGAAATTCGAAGAAGCACTGAAAAATGCTGACAAGGGCAGGAAAACCGGTCAAATGAAAGAATAGCAGAATGGAACTGACGCATGTGCATCTACGATATTTACTGTGTATTTATGAATTATCTCTGAAGACACCGGATGTCTCCTCCGCTGCTGTCGCCAGACGGCTCAGTGTAAAAAAACCGTCTGTTTCGGCGATGCTCTCCTTCCTGATGGAAAAGGGACTGGTCGAAAAACAAAAGTACGGAAAAGTGTATCTGACAGAACAGGGTCATCAGATCGCATACAGGGTGGAAGAAAACATCCAGCTGCTGGTCCGCCAGATTCCGGTTATGGGACTTGAACTGGATGAGCAGGAAACGTATGCGGCTGCCTGCGCTATGGCAGCTGCTTTGCCGGAAAAGGAGCTCTGCGGAACAACATCGGAAATTTCCGGTGTCCGCAGCGGGTTGGAAACGGAGGAAAAAAGACAGTGCGGTCGGTTCGCCTGGAGGTGACACGATAATGACCAGCTATGCAGTTTTTCCGGGAATTGAGCTTATTTATAATGATGTTCACGCACAGGAGTGTACCGTTGAAAGACCGCCGTTTACCGGCGGGACTAATCTGGTGGAAATCAATCATTGCCGTGAAGGCCGTATCGAATGCGAGTTTCACGATGAATTTGTCTATCTTTCACAGGGTGATGTTTCTGTGAGTGCCAACAAAAATGCCTGTCCTGCATCGTTTTTTCCAGGCGGCCATTATCACGGGATCACCATTCTGATTGATACCAGCCGCGCCCCTGACTGTCTGTCCTGTTTTCTGGAGGATGTTAATGTCGAGCTGTCTGCTCTGATATCCAGATTCTGCAGCGATGATACCTGCTTTATCATGCGGGCCAAACCGTGTATTGAACATATTTTCTCCGAGCTGTACGCTGTGCCGGAGTCTATCCGCAAAGGTTATTTCAAGGTTAAGGTACTGGAGCTGCTGTTGTTTCTGAACAGCATTGATCCTGCAGAGGAAAGATCGGTCCAGAATGGAATTTCGAGATCGCAGATGGAACTGGCCAAGGGTGTAAACCGGCTGCTGACAGATAATCTGGACAGGCGCTATACCATTGACCAGCTGTCCGACTGTTTTCATGCCTCTCCGACGCAGATTAAAAACAGTTTCAGAAGTGTATACGGGACTTCAATTTATGCATTTGTCAAAACGCAGAAAATGCATGAGGCGGCCCTGCTGCTTCGAAAAACCAATCAGTCCATACTGGAAATTGCCGGGGAATTCGGCTATGACAACGGCAGTAAATTTGCCCGGGCTTTTCGTGGTGTCATGGGTGCAGCTCCCAGTGAATATCGAAATGATCATGGAAATGTCTGAATGGAGCGGAAAACAATTCTGCTTTCATGTAAAATTTTCAGAAAACCAAAGGAGTATTGAAAATGAAATGGGATAAACTGGGTCTTTTTGCCGGCGGTATTTTATTTGGAACAGCCGGCCTCAGGATTCTTGGAAGTGACGATGCAAAAAAAGTCTATACACAGACAACAGCAGCGGTTATGCGGGCGAAAGACTGCATTATGACAACAGCCGGCAATATTCAGGAATGTTCAGGAGATATTGCAGCCGATGCCAGGGAAATCAATGAAAAACGGGCACAAGAGAAGGAACTGATCGCTGATCAGTCCGGGACTGCCAGATAATCGAAACGGACGCTCCCCTCGTCTTTTTCGTTTTGAAACCGCCGACAGGCGGTTTCTCTTTTATTTCCGATTTTTTATCAAGGAGGTTTTATGGATTGTCAGATTCTGCATGAGTCTGCCGGTAGAATGAGGATTCACGCAATATCCGTGCGAATGACTCTGGCGCAGGCAGATATTCTTGAGTATTATCTCAGAAGTATGCACGCGGTTCGCGAGGCTTCGGTTTACGATCGTACCGGGGATGCTGTAATTCTCTACCAGGGTCCCAGGGAAGATGTCATATCGGCTCTGGCTCGTTTTTCGTATGAAGAATTCAGTGAGCTGGCTCCTGATCATACCGGGCGTGAACTGAGCCGCCAGTATCAGGACAAACTTGTTTTTACGGTTCTGAAGCGGATCGTGAATAAAATGATTCTGCCGTACCCGGTCAGGGCCGGTATAGCTGTACTGCGTTCTGTCGGCTTTATCGGCAAGGGGCTGTCCTCACTGAGCCGCGGCAAGCTGGAGGTTTCCGTTCTGGATGCAACGGCCATCACAGTTTCAATGCTGCGGGGCGACTTCGCAACGGCTTCTTCGATCATGTTCCTGCTCCAGATCGGTGAAACGCTGGAAGAGTGGACGCACAAGAAATCTGTGGACGATCTTGCCAGGACCATGTCTCTGAATGTGGACAAGGTCTGGAAAAAGGAAGACGGGCAGGAAGTCCTGGTTCCCGTAACTGACGTTCAGATCGGGGACAGCGTGGTCGTGCGCACCGGAAATGTGATTCCGCTGGACGGAAAGGTTATTGAAGGCGAAGCTCTCGTTAATCAGGCCTCTCTTACAGGTGAATCACAGGCAGTACGCCGGACATCTGGCAGTTACCTGTATGCCGGTACAGTTGTCGAAGAAGGCGAATGCACCATATGTGTGGATAAAAACAGCGGCAGCGGGCATTACGATCGTATTGTCCATATGATCGAAGAATCGGAGAAACTAAAATCCGATACAGAAAACAGAGCCTCTAATCTGGCGGACAAGCTGGTTCCATACAGCCTGGGCGGTACAGTACTGGTCTGGCTGCTTACAGGAAATCCGGTTAAAGCTCTGTCGATTCTGATGGTTGACTTCTCCTGCGCCCTGAAACTGGCTATGCCCGTCTCTGTGCTTTCTGCAATGCGCGAAGCCAGCCGCTACAATATTTCAGTCAAGGGTGGCAGCTATCTGGAAGCAGTTTCGCAGGCGGATACCATTCTCTTTGACAAAACCGGGACTCTGACCCATGCGGCACCGAAGGTGGCACAGGTGATTGCTTTCGACGGTCAGGACGAAAATGAAATGCTCCGTCTGGCAGCCTGCCTGGAAGAACATTACCCGCATTCAATGGCCAAAGCTGTGGTTTCAGAAGCGAAACGGCGGGATCTGCATCATGAAGAACGTCATTCCAGTGTTGAATATGTGGTTGCTCACGGAATTTCAAGCCGGGTTGATGATCAACGAGTGGTTATCGGCAGCTATCATTTCGTTTTTCAGGATGAAAAATGTGTGGTGCCCGAAGGAGAACAGAAAAAATTTGAGGAACTACCCGGTCAGTATTCGCTTTTATACCTGGCCGTATCCGGACGCCTGTCGGCAGTCATTTGCATAGAAGACCCGCTCAGGGATGAAGCGGCGCAGGTGATGGACAGTCTGAGAAAGCTGGGCGTAAGCAAGCTGGTGATGATGACAGGGGATAATGAAACCACCGCAGGGATCATCGCGGACGCTGTCGGGGTCGATGAATACCATGCGGAGGTTTTGCCGGAGGATAAAGCCGCTTATATTCGCACTGAACATGAAGCTGGGCGAAAAGTAATCATGATCGGTGACGGTATTAACGACTCTCCCGCTCTTTCTGAAGCAGATGCGGGGATTGCTGTCAGTGACGGTGCTGCCATAGCCCGGGAAATTGCGGATATTACCATCTCTTCACGGGATCTGAATGCGCTGGTGCATTTGAAAGAGCTGAGTGATGCGCTCATGACGAGAATAAACGGCAATTACCGTTTTATCATCTCTTTTAACCTGATGCTTATTGCTCTGGGCGTGGGCGGAATCCTTCCGCCATCTACTTCTGCACTGCTGCATAACCTGTCTACGCTGGCGATCAGTATGCACAGTATGACAGATTTATTGAAATAACTGTCTGAATGGAGTCTTCTTCGTCTGAATGGAGCGGAGAAGACGTCCGGGATGCGCGAAAATGATAATTGTTTCACAGGCGCCGGGAACGGCGCTTTTGTTCAGCATAGTGGTTAGAGTCCTCTAACCGCGGGAGACAGGAAAGGAGACTTCCCAATGAGTATTGTTATTTTAGGCGGAAATGAACGCATGGAACGCCGTTATAAGGATTTATGTGAACAGCACAAGTGTCAGGTTAAAGTATTTGCACAGCCAATCGGAAATCTGAAACGCAAGATCGGCAGCCCCGACCTGATGATCTTTTTTACAAACACCATGTCACACAAAATGGTTATGAGCGCCATGCATGAGCTGAAAGGCAAAGATACAGTCATAGCCCGTTCACAGACCAGTTCGGTTTCTGCTCTGAAAAACATCCTGAATACCCATGCCCCGCTGGCAGAACCGTCGGCCTGAGCGCACGCACTGTTAATTCTGTCCGGAGATGATGCAGTGATTCAATACCTGCATGATGACAGTTGACAGAAGCCGTTTATGTACAGCACAGAAATGTTGCCGGAATATTCAGACATTCCGGAGAACATGAATCAGAAAGGACAAAAGAAATGAAGAAAATAGCAGTTGTATACTGGAGCGATACCGGCAATACGGAAGCCATGGCCAATTATGTAAAAGAAGGTGCGGAAGCAGCAGGCGCAGAAGTTGTAATGGCAACTCCCGCTGATTTCGATGAATCTTCGATCGCTTCACTGGACAGCATCGCCTTTGGCTGCCCGGCAATGGGAGAAGAAGTTCTTGAAGAAAGCGAATTTGAACCAATGTTCGATTCCTGCAAAGACAAGCTTGCAGGCAAGAAAGTCGGGCTGTTTGGCTCCTACGGCTGGGGAGACGGAGAATGGATGCGTACCTGGGAAGAGAACTGCCAGGAAAGCGGGATTCAGCTGGCAGGCGACTGCGTGATCTGCAATTATGAGCCGGACGACGAAGGTGCAGCAGCCTGCAGAGAACTGGGTGCTGAGCTGGCAGCCTGACCATGAACAGGACAAGCAACAAACAAAGCAGTAGCAGCAACAGGACGGGCGGCAGGCTGGACGGAAAAGACCTGATTAACATCGGAATTTACGCGGCAATTTATTTTGTCATTGTATTCGCGTGTGCCATGCTCGGATACATTCCAGTCTTTATGCCGCTGCTGGCAGTCATTGTTCCGCTGCTGGGCGGTATACCGCTTATGCTGTTCATGACCAAAGTCAAAAAATTTGGCATGATCTGGATTATGAGCATTATCATGGGGCTTTTGATGCTGCTCACCGGTATGGGTTACTACTCACTACTTGTCGGTCTGGTCAGCGGTCTGACTGCTGAACTGATTTACAGAAGCGGTCACTATGCCAGCTCGAAAAAAGCGGTTCTGGCAATCGGCGTTTTTAATATCTGGATCTGGGGAAACTTTATTCCGCTGTTCACGGACATTAATGGATATTTCGCATCGAGACAAAGCTACGGGCAGGCTTATATCGACGCACTGACCCGTCTGATGCCGCTGTGGATGTGCCCGGCGTTGTTCGTTTCCTGTTTTGTTTTTGGCGTTTTGGGCGCGCTGATCGGGAAATCACTGTTGAAGAAACACTTCGTTAAAGCCGGGATCGTCTGATGGAAAACAATATTCTTCAGGCAGACATCGAAAATCGCGGATTGATCCTGGACCCGCGGACAAAATTACTACTGCTCATTACAATGGCCACTTTTGTACTGGGCGGAATGGGAGGGGAGAAACTCTGGTTTCTCACCCCCTGTTTTTGCATTTTGCCGCTTGTTCTGCTTATCAGTACGGGAAATTACAAAACCGCATTCATCTATACAGTCGTCTACACGGCCGCTTACCTTTCATTCACGCTGCTGGTTGGACGGACAACGGGACTGACAAATTTCCTGATTCTCGGGACTTCCGGGATTCTTACAAAATTCATGCCCAGTCTGATGCTGGGGATATATGTGGTTTCTTCCACAACCGTCAGCGAATTTACCGCGGCGATGCAGCGGATGCATGTGAGCGAAAAGCTCATTATTCCGCTTTCAGTCATGTTCCGTTTCTTTCCGACGGTAGCGGATGAGTTTACATCGATTAACGCAGCGATGCGCATGCGTGGAATCTCTCTGGGAGGCGGCAATGTTTCCCAGATGCTGGAGTACCGGCTTATTCCGCTGATGAGCTGCTCTGTGAAAATCGGAGATGAGCTTTCAGCAGCGGCGCTGACCCGCGGCCTGGGTGGAACAGTGAAACGGACCAATGTCTGCAGTATAGGCTTTCGTGCAGTGGATATCCTGCTGATTCTGTTGTGTGCGGGTTCATTTCTCTACTTCTTTCTGACCGAATCCGGTCTTTGTTAAAGGAAATCCGGATGATTAAAATCAATGATGTCAGTTTTCAATATGCCGGCTCCGAATCCGGCATGCTCAATAACGTATCGCTTGAAATCGGGCGCGGCGAATGCGTACTGTTATGCGGGGAATCCGGACACGGAAAAACAACGCTGACGCGTCTGATAAACGGTCTGATCCCGAACTATTATGAAGGAACGCTGACGGGTGAGGTCATCGTAGACGGTGTGGATGTAAGCCGGTCACCGCTTTATAAAACAGCACGTCTTGTGGGAAGTGTTTTCCAGAATCCCCGCAGTCAGTTTTTCTGTGTCGATACCGCCAGCGAGATCGCTTTCGGATGTGAAAATATGGGATTTCAGAAAGAAACAATTGAAAACCGGGTAACAGCGGCAGCTGCAGAGCTGCAGATTACGGAGCTTATGGGCCGTAGTATTTTCAAATTATCTGGCGGAGAAAAACAGAAGGTCGCCTGCGCCTCGGTATCTGCCATGGGACCTGAAGTTTTCGTCCTGGATGAACCATCCTCCAATCTTGATATGGACGCGATTGCGGATTTGAAAAATACACTCTCACTCTGGAAACGCGAGGGGAAAACCATCGTTATTGCCGAACACCGGCTGTGCTGGCTCCGGGATATCAGTGACCGGGTTGTCTATATGAGGAACGGCAGCATCGCCTTTGATGTGCCCATGAAACAGTTTGCCGGACTGGCACCGGAAAAGATTGAACAGCTGGGTCTGAGATGTCTGGATCTCTGCTCTTGTACGGGCCCGGTTTGTTCAGAAACTGAAAATTCTTTATCGTCAGGCAGTGTCCCGGATGCCGAAAATACACTGCTTCTCAAAGACTACCGGTATGCTTATGGAAAACAGGAAGCACTGGACATACCTGAGCTGTTGCTTCCGGAAGGCGGAGTCATTGCGGTAATCGGTCATAACGGGGCGGGAAAATCGACCTTCTCCAGATGTCTGTGCGGTCTGGCAAAAAAATTCAAAGGCCGCATGATCATGAATGGGAAAGAAAACCGGAGCAGGCAGATGCTGAAAAAATGCTACATGGTCATGCAGGATGTCAATCACCAGCTGTTCTGTGAGTCGGTAGAAGACGAGGTGTGTCTGGGCATGTGCAGGGAGAACGGTGAAACGGTCCAGAAGGTTTTGGACAGAATGGATCTGGCTGATTACGGACAACGGCATCCGCTTTCTCTTTCCGGCGGTCAGAAGCAGCGGGTGGCAATTGCCTCCGCGGTTCTGGCAGACAAGGAAATTCTGGTTTTTGACGAACCGACCAGCGGACTTGATTTCAGGCACATGGAACAGACCGCCGGATTAATCCGCTCTCTGAACGGCATCCGGACTGTTTTTGTGATTACCCATGATCCGGAGCTTATCGAGCGCTGTTGTTCACATGTTCTGCATCTTGAAAAAGGGAAGGTCACGGAGTTTTATCCGTTCAATGAAGGAAACCGTGGACGGTTTCAGTCGTTTTTCTGTCAGCTGTAAAAACTGAGAACCGTTTTACAGGGACTGCTTTTATCAGGGCTGCATTGAAATAAAGTCAGAAGATAACTATGTCTGAGATATGTGTCTGAATGGAGTCTTTTCCGTATGAATGGAGCGGAAAGGGCTTTTTATACTGTATACAATCATTTATATAAGGAGGAATCGTTGTGAAAAAACAATCGAGTCTGTCAAAGCTGTTCGAATATGCCGGCAGATATAAATATCTGACTATTGCATCCTGGATCCTTTCGGCGGTCAGTGCCCTGGTTGCACTGGTACCGTTTGTCTATATCTGGGAAATTATCCGGGAAGTGCTGGAGGTGGCCCCGGACTTTTCAAGGGCTGTGGATCTGGTGCATTTTGGATGGATGGCGGTTTTGTTTTCGGTGCTGTCCATGCTTATCTATATTGGCGGGCTGTTGTGTTCGCATCTGGCAGCGTTCCGGGTTCAGACGAATATCCGTTCACAGACTATGCATCATATTGTCACACTGCCCATGGGATTTATGGACAGTGTCGGGAGCGGGAAGCTGCGCAAGATTGTCAATGAATCCAGTGCTGCCACAGAAACATATCTGGCTCATCAGCTGCCGGATATGGCTGGTGCCATTGCCACGCCCGTCGGTCTGCTGGTCATGCTTATGGCCTTTGACTGGCGCCTGGGACTTCTGAGCCTGATTCCCATTGTAATTGCCTTTCTGATCATGTCGGTGATGACCGGATCGCGTATGAAAAGGAAAATGACTGAATATCAGAACTCTCTGGAACAGATGTCCAATGAAGCAGTCGAATATGTACGCGGCATTCCGGTGGTCAAGACCTTCGGGCAGTCGGTTTTTTCATTCAAGCATTTCAAGGCTGCTATCGACAATTATCAGAAATGGGTTATTTCTTATACAAATTCTTTAAAGCTGCCGATGGTCTGCTATACCACCATCATCAATGCCGTATTTGCTGTGCTGATTGCAGCGGCTCTGTATTTTACCGCGGATACGGTGACGACGACTTTTTTGCTCAATCTGATTTTCTACATCATTATTACACCTGTGATCACCGTTACTTTAAACAGGATTATGTACTCGAGTGAAAATATGATGATCGTTACGGATGCCCTGGACCGGATCGATTCGATCCTGGATATGAAACCGCTTCCGGAACCATCTGCACCGCAGTCTCCGCAGGATAATTCTGTTACGGTGGATCATATCCGTTTCCGGTATGGCCGTAATAGTGTCAATGCTCTGGACGAAATGAGCATGCAGATCAATCCAGGCGAACATATTGCCCTGGTGGGACCGTCCGGAGGAGGTAAGACCACCCTTGCCGCGATCATTGCCCGCTTTATGGATGTGGACGGTGGGTCTGTAAAAATCGGGGGTGTGGATGTCAGAGAGATCCCCAAACAGGAGCTGATGAATACAGTCTCTTTTGTTTTTCAGGATTCAAAGCTGCTCAAGACTTCGATTCTCGAAAATGTCCGCATGGCCAGACCGGATGCCACACGTGAAGAAGTACTTGAGGCACTGCATGCTTCTCAATGTGATGATATTCTCGAAAAGATGCCGGACGGGGTGGACACAGTGATTGGTTCCGGAGGCGTCTATCTTTCAGGAGGTGAACAGCAGCGGATTTCTATTGCCCGTGTGATGCTCAAGAATACACCCATCCTGATTCTGGATGAAGCAACCGCTTTTGCGGATCCGGATAATGAAGCCAGAGTACAGACGGCTTTCAGAGAATTGTCCAGAGGGAAAACCGTGATTATGATCGCGCACAGACTCTCAACAGTAACTGGAGCCGACTGCATCTATGTGATCCGGGACGGCCGGATTATTGATGCCGGGACGCATGAAGAACTGGTAAACCGGATTGGTTTGTATCACGAAATGTGGCGGGATTACAACAGTGCTGCCCACTGGAAAGTAGGTGTTATCAATGCTTGAATATTTACAGCATAAATATGCGCTTTCAGAAAAAGGCGCCCGCGATATGGTTGGGGCGGTTATTGCCTGTACCTTTTCTTACCTGGTTCTGATGCTGCCCTGCGGACTGCTTTATTTTCTGGTGGGTGACCTGCTGCAGGGACCTGTTCCCGAAGGTCGCATCAGTTTTTATGCCGTGGGCAGTCTGGTTTGCCTGGGACTCATTTTCCTGAGTACCTGGATTCAGTACAAGGCCACCTTTTACAGCACTTATGTGGAAAGCGGTGTACGCCGTATTACGCTGGCGGAACGGCTGAGGAAGCTGCCGCTCTCATTTTTCGGAAAGAAGGACCTGAGTGACCTGACCAGTGTGATCATGGCAGACTGCGCCACACTTGAAACGGCATCGTCACACTGGATTCCTGAACTGGCAGGATCGTTTCTTTCTACTTTTATTATAGCGATCGGACTGTTTTTCTTTGACTGGCGCATGGCGCTGGCAGCACTGTGGGTACTGCCTGTTTCCTTTGGGATTGTCCTGGCATCGGCCGGCCGGCTGCATAAAAAACAGATGAAGCAGATGCATGTGAAGATGGTCTGTGCGGACGGAATCCAGGAATGCCTTGAATCCGTCAGGGATCTGAAGGCTAACAACGCCGAAGATCGATATATGGAAGGACTGGATCGCAAAATCGAAGATGTGGAAAAACTGACGATTGTTACAGAAGTCAATAATGCAGTCTTTAATGGTTCTGCCCGGATGGTCCTCAAATTCGGGATTGCTACTACGGCACTGACGGGCGCCATGCTGCTCACAGGCGGAAGTATTGATATTCTGACTTTTTTCATGTTCCTGATGGTCGTATCCCGCATGTATGATCCGCTCAACAGTTCGCTTGACAACCTGAGCGCCATCCTCTCTGCTAATATTCAGTGTGAACGGATGGATGAAATACTGACACAGCCGCTACAGACCGGTACTGAAGTACTTACCAATGATGGATGCGATATCGTCTTCGATCATGTTGGTTTTGCCTACAACGGTGATGAACCAGTTCTCAATGATGTTTCTTTTACAGCCAGACAGGGAGAAGTTACGGCCCTGATCGGTCCTTCAGGCGGCGGTAAAACCACGGTATCCCGACTGGCAGCACGTTTCTGGGATGTGACCAGAGGGACCATCACAGTAGGCGGAATGGACATCTCTAAGACAGATCCGGAAACACTGATGGGCTTGTATTCAATTGTGTTTCAGGATGTTACCCTTTTTAACAACACCATCATGGAAAACATCCGTGTCGGCCGGAAAGACGCCACTGATGCCGAAGTCCTCGAAGCAGCACAGATGGCCGGCTGCGATGAATTTGCTGAAAAGCTGCCGCTACGCTGGCAGACCCCCATTGGCGAAAACGGGTCTGAGCTTTCCGGAGGAGAACGACAGCGGATTTCCATTGCCCGCGCTTTTCTGAAAGACGCCCCCGTGATCCTGCTTGATGAAGCAACCGCTTCGCTGGATGTGGAAAATGAAACGAAAATACAAAACGCGTTGTCCCGGCTCATACAGGGCAAGACCGTCCTGCTGATCGCCCACCGCATGCGGACTGTTTCCGGAGCCGATAAAATTGTGGTTCTTGACGATGGGAGAGTCAGTGAAAGCGGTGCCCCTGAAGAACTGTACAGTGAAAACGGCACGTATCACCGCATGGCAAGTCTGCAGATGAGTGCTTAAATCAGCACTTGAAGTATATTTTTTATCCGCTTATACTGAAGCCAGAAACGTCAGCGAGGTGGATATGAGAGATATAGAGATACGGGGACTAACCCAGAACAACCTGAAACACATAGATCTGAACATAAAAAAGGAGAAGATTACAGTCTTTACCGGTGTATCCGGATCTGGAAAATCGAGTATTGTTTTTGACACGATTGCTGCCGAGGCACAGCGCCAGATGAACGAGACGTATCCGGCGTTCCTGCGCAGCAGACTGCCCAAGCACCCGCAGCCGCATGCGGAGCTCATTCAGAATCTGACTCCGGCGGTAATTGTGGATCAGTCTTCTCTGGGCGGTAATGCCCGTTCCACAGTAGGGACCAGCAGCGAGCTCTACGGCATTCTGCGGCTGCTGTTTTCAAGAATTGGGCAGCCGTACGGCGGCACGGCTTCCGATTTCTCCTTCAACAGTCCGGGTGGGATGTGCCCGGTTTGCGATGGTCTCGGTAAAACGGTGGAAATCGATATGGACAGTATTCTGGACCGCAGCAAGTCATGGAATGAAGGCTGTGTGCTGGATTCCACTTTTAAAGTTGGGCAGTATTTCTGGCGCCAGTACCGCGACAGTGGAATGTTTGATCCGGATGTAAAGATAAAGGATCTTCCAGAGGATCAATACAACCGGCTTATGTACGGAGCAGCGGTGAAAGGCGGTCCGAGGGAAAATCCGAAGCTGGAAGGGGTTTACAATAAATACAGCCGCTTTTTCCTGAACCGGGATCTCTCGAAAATGAGCAAAGCCATGCAGCGGCGGGCGAAGGAACTGGTGGTGCAGTCCGAATGCCCGGCTTGTCACGGAAAGAAGCTCAACGAAAAAGCGCTGGCTTCGAAAATAAATGGTTTTTCAATTGCAGATATGAGTGCGATTGAACTGACCGAACTGTACCAGGCTATCGACCGGATTGACGATCCCCGGGCTGCCACCATGACGGCTTCGCTGAAAAACGGCATCAGCCGGCTTATCCGCATCGGCCTGCCTTATCTGAATCTGAACCGTGAAACATCGACCCTGTCCGGCGGGGAAGCCCAGCGCCTGAAGCTGGTACGCTTTATGGGCAGCAGTCTCACGGGGATGACTTATATTTTCGATGAGCCCAGTACCGGGCTGCACCCGCGCGATGTTTACCGCATGAATGAGCTGCTGCTGGAGCTGCGGGACAAGGGCAATACGGTACTGGTGGTGGAACACGATCCCGATGTAATCCGGATCGCCGATGAAATCATCGACATCGGCCCAATGGCAGGAAAAGCAGGCGGTGAGGTCGTCTTCCAGGGAGATTATGCGCATCTGCTGAGGGCGGACACACTCACGGCCCGCTCCCTGAGCAGCAGTCTTCCGGTGAAGAAACATCCGCGCCAATGGACAAAGAGCCTGCCGGTGCGCGATGCCTGTGTTAACAATCTCAGACATGTGGACGCGGATTTTCCGCTGGGCGTGATGACAGTGGTGACCGGGGTAGCCGGTTCGGGAAAAAGCTCACTGGTGACACAGTGCTTCGCCCGGGAATACGCGGACGATGTGATCCTGGTGGATCAGGGCCCGATTACGGCCACCAATCGTTCCACGCCGGCTTCCTATCTGGGCTTTTACGACAGGATCCGCAGACTGTTTGCGGAGGAAAACGGTGTTTCAGATTCGCTGTTCTCTTTCAATTCGGACGGTGCCTGCCCGGCCTGCAAGGGCAAAGGCGTGATCGTGACGGAGCTGGCTTATATGGATCCGGTTGTGAGTACCTGCGAGGTCTGCGGCGGGGATCGGTTCAGTGCCGAAGCGCTCTCTTATCGGCTGGGCGGGAAGAACATTCTGGAAGTTCTGTCCATGACTGTGAATGAGGCGCTTGAATTCTTTCATGACAAACGGATTCAGAGCATCCTTAAAAACATGAAAGATGTCGGTCTTTCCTATATGACGCTGGGGCAGCCGCTTTCCACATTATCCGGCGGGGAACGACAGCGCATCAAGCTGGCGAAGCATCTGAAAAAGAAGGGCAGTATTTTTATCCTGGATGAACCGACGACCGGCCTTCATCGCAGCGATGTCGAAAAGCTGATCACTCTTTTTGACCGCATGGTGGATCATGGCAATACTATGATTATCATTGAACATGATCTGGATTTTGTCAAAAGCGCCGACTGGATTATTGACATCGGCCCGGACGGCGGCAGGGAAGGCGGACAGATTGTCTTTACCGGAACCCCGCAGCAGATGGCGGACAGCGCAGAGACCATTACCGGTGCCTGTCTGAAAAAGAGTCTGAGTGAAAAATAGCCGGGTTATGACCCGGCTGGCTGTACATAGCGGCGGGTCTTATGCCCGCCGTCAATATGCTGATTCATGGTGGTTTCCACCATATAAATTCTGTTGATACTGTCTTTTCTGATGGGTATTATATTCGTTCTCCGAGCAGCTCCGCTTCATCCAGTCTCGGGTCGTCCTGAATATCGCCTTTTGAGACTACACCGTCTGCCAGGACCATTCCTCCGTCTTCCAGACCGAAGTAGTCGAGAATGGACCGGTACATGACACGGATCGAGTCAAACACGGTGGGAATCGTATCTGCACATACGGACAGCAGTACCAGCTTCTTAACTTTGAAGTCGTTGCGGACCGGGTTGTGGAGACGGTCAATCAGGCATTTGAGCTGGGAGCTCACGCCATAAAAATAGATCGGCGTGGCAAAGACAATGGTGTCCGCATCCGCCAGCTGCCGGTAGATGCCGATCATATCGTCGTGGTAAACGCATTTGTGTTCATCACCGTAACAGACATTGCATCCGATACAGCTGTGGATATTCTGATCTGCCGCATAAATGACGGTAACGGCATGGCCGGCTTTTTCCGCTCCGTTTATAAAAGCATGGGCGAGCAAATCGGTATTCCCGTTTTTCCGGGGACTGCCAATGATTACCGCAATCTTTCTTTCTTCCGGTTCACCTGCTTCCGGTTTGTGCGTGCGTTTATAGTGATCGATATTGGCCTGAAGCGAACGCAGAAACAGCGAATTGAATGACGGCCGGGGCAGCTCGTCTTTTTTGAAGAGCAGCTTGTAAATTTGTTCCACGTTCAGCTGTGGATTATTATCGAGCAGACCTTCTACCGTGCGGTCGATTTCTGTAAGCATCTGAATGGCGTCTTCAATTTTCAGTCTGCCCTCTTCTGCAGTCCAGGCACTGCCCCATGCGCAGCAGAATAAATCGACATTGTTAAGCCGGCCTATTTTTTCCATGCTTCTGACACTGTCTTCAAAATTGATATAGATGGGAATTTCATCGGTAAGCGGTACCGCATCGCCGATAAACAGGACATGACGTTCTTCCAGAAGCAGTGAGGTGGATCCGGCTGAATGGCCGGGTGTAAAAAATGACCGTAAGGTGAGACCCGGTTCCAGTACGATCTGACCGCCGTCCTCATAAGTGTTATCCAGCCTGACCGACCGGTTGAGCAGAGAGTGAAAGTTCAGAACCGGGCGTTCTCTGAACTGGATCTGCATATTCTCAATCCAGCGTCTTTCCTGTTCAGGACCATAGACACGGCAGCCGGATGCCTCCCGAATAGCCGCGGCTGCTCCCATATGATCCGGATGTGCATGAGTCAGAAAGATGGCTTTTACCTCAGTGAGATCATGACCGATACTTTCAAGATATTCGCTGATTTCCTGGTCGGCGTGGTGTACGCCGGCATCAATCAGATACAGGCCGTTATGCCCGACAATTATATAGACGTTTACATGACGGCTGATTTCTGCAGTGATATCAAAATCAATTTTCAGCTGATGTACATTTTCGCATATTTTCATTCTAATTCCCCTGATATTCCCTTTACCCGGGTCAATTCCCCAAAAGACCCCTGTATTTAAACATGTTTCGTTTGTTTTCGTTGATTTCGATCTCAGTGACGATAAAATAGTACACAGGACTCACGTATGAAATCATTATCATTCTATTCTATCTTAACACAGGGATAATTTACGGCTATCCGGAAATACTTATTTACAGGGAAAAGCGATGTTTACTCGAAAACACAAGGAAGAAAAACCGGTCCTGGCGATCTGCTATGACTTTGACAAGACGCTGACGCCGGACGATATGCAGGCCCAGGGCTATATTCAGTCGGTGGGCTATGATGTCGCGAAATTCTGGGACGAAACCAATCGTCTGGCATGGACCAATGAAATGGACGGGAACCTCGCTTATATGCTTAAGATGGTTCAGGAAGCAGAAGGGAATCTGGTTCTGAACAAGCAGGCACTCGAGGAGTATGGAGCCAGAGTCACCCTTTATAAAGGCGTGGAGAGCTGGTTTGAACGGATCCGGGAATACGGACAGCAAAAGGGTGTAATTGTCGAACACTATATTATTTCTTCAGGCTTGAAGGAAATGATTGAAGGAACCAAAATTGCCAGAGAAGGCGCCTTCGAAAAGATTTATGCCAGCTCATTCTATTTTAATGACCGCGGTGTAGCCAAATGGCCGGCGCAGGCGATTAATTTTACCAATAAAACCCAGTTTCTGTTCCGGATTGAAAAAGGCGTTCTGGATGTCAATGATCCCGGCGTGAACGATTATTTTGAATCACAGGAGATGCGGGTGCCTTTCCGGAATATCGTTTATGTCGGAGACAGCGATACCGATATTCCCTGCATGAAGCTGGTAAACAATGCCGGCGGCCATTCAATCGGTGTGTACGATCCGGAGCGGCAGAATAAGGATAAAGTTCACCAGATGATCCGGGAAAACAGAATCCGCTATTATGTCCCGGCGGATTACGACGAAAATTCAGAGATAGACCGACTGGTCAAGTCGATTATTGACAAGACCGCGGCCTGGGAAGTACTGGAAAACCGGCATGTTACCGACCGGCTGGAAGCAGAAAGTGATGTCTGAGCAGAACTCGATGATTGAACAGAAAGTGATGTCTGAGCAGAACTCGATGATTGAACAGAAAGTGATGTCTGAGCAGAACTCGATGATTGAACAGGAAGTGACAGCTGAACAGAACGCGATGATTGAAGCAATGTCTGTGTTCCGTCAGGCAGCATTGACAGCTGCCTGACGGAGCTGCCGGGCCGGTTATTTAACTGGATGTCTCAATACTGTCCGCAGTTTTTCCGGAGCGCAGCGTCTGGCATCACTCAGGTAGATTTCATGATGAAAGCGCTTTTCATTGATGTCAAGCCGGCGGCCGTTCTCTTGTGCATAATCGTCCATTAATCTGATAGTGGCCGGTTCGTTGTCGTATGGGCCGATATGCATGCATTGAACGCAAAGTCCTTCGTCATAGGTGAGGAATTCTGCTTTTGAGAAATCCATCCCTTTTTTCCGGGAGGCTTCGCTTACGGCCCAGTCAAAATCCTTCTTCTGAATGAAGTCGGGAAGCCGGATTACAGAGATCCACTGAAAATCCTGTTTTCGGGAATAATCGATGCTCTCCGAATCGTTCATCCACCAGAAGCCTTCCAGCGGCGGGACTACATACTGGAAATATCCATCGATTTTATAGTCGCTTTTATAACTCATTTTGAGTGTAAAAGCGATTCCGTACAGCAGAGACATAGCTGTCTGGTATTCGCCGTCTTCTTCGTTGGGATTTCCATGTCCGCGGACCGCAATAAAATTCATGGATGGAATTTCAATAATCTGAGGTTTCTTTTTCGGCAGGTAGAATTCTTTATACTCTTTTTTAAAATCGTATGCCATAGTTTCTCCTTTTCTGCTTCTACAAATAATTATACGAACTTGTAACGGTTTCCGAAAACTGAGTATTCAGTGGAATGCTTTTCAATATTGTATAATAAAAGACACAGGGAGAATACAAATGAATACGATCGATCGAATAGACAACTGCTTTCGCAGAGCCGAAAACGGAGAGGATATCACTGTCGCTTATTTTGGCGGTTCCATTACCCAGGGAGCACTGGCTTCGGATGATGCGCACTGCTACGCGCGTCTGGTGACGGCGTGGTGGCATCAGCAGTTTCCTCAGGCCCGAATACACTATATAAACGGTGGTATAGGCGGGACATCCTCACATTTCGGAGTGGCACGGGTGGACGGTGATCTGCTGATGTACAATCCGGATATGGTTATTGTAGATTTCAGCGTGAATGACAAACCGACTGCTTTTTATCTGGAAACTTTCGAAGGACTGATCCGCAGGATCCTCAGTGATCCTTCTCAGCCGGGCATTCTGATTCTGAACAATGCTTTTTATGACAGCGGTGTTTCTGCCCAGAACCAGCATAATGCAGTGGCGGATTATTACGGGATCCCGTTTATGAGTATGCGGGATACGATTTATCAGGGGATACTGGACGGAACCTACAAGGCAGGGGATTTGTCTCCGGATGGACTCCATCCCAACGATGCAGGACACCGTCTGCTGGCGGATATGATCATTGAAAAACTGGAATCGCTTTACGGTGAGTACCGGAAGAGAGAAGATCAGGACGGAGAACCGGATAAAAAAGCTGCAGCAGCAACCAGCAGAGCAGCTGAAGAGGACAGGGGCTTTTCCGGAATCGATTCACTGGTAACCCGCCGCCGGGGACCATTGCCCGGGCCGCTTACAGATAATGTCTATGAGAAAACCGTACGATACAGTATTCGCGACTGTCATCCGAAGCTGGAGGGTTTCCGGGTTGACACGCATGAGAAAAACGGTCATCTGGATCTTTTTAAAAACGGATGGACCGGCAGTAAAAAAGGCGATAAAATCACCTTCGAAATTATGGGCTCATCGCTTGCTGTCCAGTACCGCAAGACAATTCACAAACCGGCACCGGTGGCCCGTCTGATTCTGGATAACGATGAGGATCATACTTTTATCCTGGACGGTAATTTTGAAGAAACCTGGGGCGACAAGCTGCAGCTGGATAATATTCTTTATCATGGAAAATATAAAATGCATACCGTGGAAATCGAGATTATTGAAGCGGATGAAAATACAAAAACACCGTTTTATCTGACTTCTCTTACAGCATCCTGATATTAAAAAAGGCTCTTCGCATGATTGCGAAGAGCCTTTTTGTTTACATGAATCAGTTTTGGGTCATATTCCATCTCTGGGCTTTGCTGTTGTTGTATTTATAGGTCTGGATATTGGCGCCATTGGAGGTTGATGCCCCTTTGACATCCACAGCCAGATCACTGACATCATTCAACAGAGATACGGAGCCGTCGCTGTGACTGACAATTTTCCAGCGCTGTGCTCCGGACTGATTGCCGTAATACTGCTGAATGTTGCCGCCGTTTTTGGTACTGCCGCCGGCTACATCCAGGACCATGCCGCTTTTTACGTTGCGGATAATATAGCGGCTTCCGCCGTCAAATTCGATGGTCCATTTCTGGGCACTTGAACCGTTGCTGTTGTACAGCTGAACGTTGGCACCACTGAGCAGTGAACCGTTTTTCACGTCGATTACCTTGCCTGTATTCAGCTGTGACTTAAAGGTATAGGTACCGCTGTATGTTTTCAGAGTTCCGATTTCCGTAAACGAGAACTGTTGTGCAGCAGAACCGTTGGCATCGTAGATCTGAATATTTGCACCATTTGCCGTCGAGCCGTCTGTTATATCCAGGACTTTCCCGCTGGTACTGGAGGCAATCTGATAATAACCGTTTCCGCTTTCAGTAACAGTGAAACGCTGTCCCATGGTTCCGTTGGTGTCGTATTGCTGTACATTGGTACCGTTTAGAGAAGCATTGTTAACGACATCTACGGATTTATTGGACTGATAGTTGACCAGGGTATAGGTTCCGTCACTGTTCTTTCTGGCGATAAATTCCTGATTATAGCTGTCACTCCAGGTGCCCAGCTGCAGGTTTGCTTTATTGGCACGGGAAGAGCCGGCAATTTCCAGAACTTTGGTACTGTCGAGCGCAGAAGTAATCTTGTAGATCTTACCGTCAGTCAGTGTAGCAGAGCTGCCGGAAGAACCCGAGCTCGTGTAGGTCTTGTTCATAAAGACGTAACGGTTGGACATCCAGCTCTTGAGCGAATCTACATTGGTCTGATAATCGGACGAATAGGTGCTGCCGAGTCCATTATTGGCCAGTTTACCCCAGCGTTTGTAGTTCATCCGTGCCGAGAAATTAATGGCATCTGCATTACTCTGTACATTATTTACAGCAGTATTGATGGTGCCTGCATACTGATTATATGTATCACTGACGATTTGTTTGAACTGCGGGATTTTCATCAGTTCCTGATACCAGGTGTTGATCTTGGTGTCGGTTCTGGTGACCCATTTTGAATTTACATTCATAATGGATGTCGAATAATTACCGAGAGCATTATCCATATCCCAGACAGGACCCATATGAATCACATCGGATGCGCCGTCCTGATACAGATAGGTACTCCCTTTCATGGCATCGTAATTAGCACAGTATTCTTCCAGCAGATAATATTTGGCGAAGGAGTCGACATCGATATAGGCTTTGATCTTATCCCAGTCTTTACTGCTCTTGTACAGTTCTTTTTCAAATGCAGTCAGGTTAGTCTGGAAACCGCCGTTGAAATAAGTTGTGCTGTCGCTGTTGGATTCCTTCAGGACGAAGGTACTGTTGCTTGTTTTTGACTGGAAGTAGGTTTCTTCAGCTGTACCGTATGAATTATCCAGTTCGACCAGTACGCCGTCGTCATCCGACATGGAGACAAGACCGGTATTGATATCTACTTTCTGAGCGACCAGATAGTTGCCGCGATATTCGCCGTTAACCCAGAGATCGACAAACTTGGAGTCAGGTGAAGACAATCCCATACTCTGAGCCAGATCGTAGGATGTTTTATTACGCAGCAGGGAACCATCGACATGATTAGCCAGCAGAACCCATTTTTTGGCTTTGCTCATACCCAGAACAGAAGTTTTTTTGTCAAATTTGATCTGATAGGGTTTCTTTGCATATCCCCAGGTTGCATTACCGCGGCCTTTCATTTCAATCGTAAGATCGGTAATGTCAGTACCTTCTGCTCCACCGGTGACGGAAACAGTATTGCCGGTTACTGGAGTATCCTTGTCTTTTTCCACATCTTTGATTGTTTTGCCCTCTGCCAGAGTAATGGACATGCTCGGCAGAGTGGACTGCCAGATGCGTACTTTGATGGAAGTAGAGCTTCCGGATTTTTTAAGCTTGATTTCCGGATTCCCCGAGAAATCTCCGCTGATCTGATAGCCCTCTGAATTGAGTGTTCCTTTGTCTGTACTGCCCAGCTTGGTATTACAGTACAGAGTCAGGTTTGTGGTGTCAATGTTTCTCGGCAGGAACAGATAATACTTGTCATCGGTTGAGGACTTATAAGATACGATGTTCTGGCCGTCATTGTTGGCTACTGTCAGAAAGTCTGAAGAAGTTTTCGTGGTGGATGCAAGATCTTCCTTAGGGACAGTGCTGTCTGCAGCAGCGCTGCTGTCTGTTTCACTTATGGAAGCAGGTTCTTCAGCAGATAACGCAGCTGGTTCATCCTGAACTTCTGCGGCTTCCGCTTCCACAGTAACCGCAGCGGTGGCTGTTATTCCACTGTATTCTGCTGTGATGACTGCGTTGCCTGCGGATACAGCAGTAATTTGCCCGCTGCTGTCTACGGCCGCGATTGCAGGATCTGATGAGGTCCAGCTGTATGCAGGTGATGTCCCGAACCATTCGGGCTGTTTGAGAACGGACGCAGCTGCTGTTTCGCCTGCTTTTAACGAGGCCTTGTCAATCGAAATCTGCAGTGCATTCACTGAATAATCGATCTGGTTATCTTTGGCAAACTGAATGGCTGCAGAGTCTTCCGGCGCATAAATTGTCATGCTTTCCGAAATGATATCTTCGGATGTAATATCATCCGCTGCCGGGGCTGAATTATCCGGATCAGTCGCTGCGGCTGCGTCTTCTGATTTTTGGCCAAAAGCCTTTTTATCGATACTGACGACACTGTTTCCGATTACGACATTTTTCAGAACCGGTACATCGATAAAAGCATCTGCTCCGATTGCTGTAACGTCATAGGTGACAGAGTCGAGTACGATCTGCTCGGGAATGACGAAAGTGCCATACAGATTATCAGTTGCAGCATGTGTTTCCGATACGGAAGTTACGGTTACTGCAGGATTCTGATCTGCTGCGGTCTCATTGACAGTATACTGAATACCGTTTTTGCTGACCTTGTCTCCGATCGAGACAGAGACTACAGTCTGCCCGGAAGCAGCGGAGGTTGATTCTTCGCCGTAAATCGTTCCAGGAAAGAATCCGAGCATTAAAGCAATCGTTAACAATAAACAAAGGCCTCTGCTCCATTTTCTTTTGTTTGCCATGATGTATTCCTCTCAATTCATTGGATTCGCGGTATCGTTATTGATAGACCGTGAAATAAATATATAATTAAATTATAAGTACTGTTAAATGAAAATACAATCATATCTGAAGTTTACGAGTTTATTTTTTGATAATTATGGGTAGAGATATATTCTCAATGTAAAAGGCCAAAAAACTGCCCATCATGGAATGATGCATCCATGATAGGCAGTTTTTTTTATGATCAGTCGGATCATCTTTTCTTTTTTCTGTTTTTTCCGTTCTTTGCATTCCTGCTGCTGGGATTTTGTTCCGATTTCGGGAGAGCGCCAAGATTTTGTTTCCTGGGTTTGGCAGCGCTTTCTTCCTTTTCTTCTTTTTTCGTTTTACCGGTGGCTTTCACCAGGAAATGCATCTTTGAATAAAACAGGTAGATAATCCCGGCCAGTAGAATAATGGTAGAAGTAATCAGCAGCCATAAGATCGGAGTGGTCTGGGTCACACAGTAGTTCAGACATAGAAATCCGACACCCATCAGACAATAGCTGATGCCGCTGTGGGGCATCCAGGTCTTGACTGATTCTCTGGTGTATTTCTTTTCGACAGAGTCACTGATACCGACACCGAAAAAGTTTGAAATTCCAAGCGCCAGGATCAATGCACCGATAATGTAACTGATAATCGTCAATACGTTATTCATTTTGTCTCCTTTATTTAAAGGAAGCTTCCGCGTACAGATTGTTTCGTTCGCCCAGCATCCAGGTCACGCCCCAGCCAACCGGCTTGTCGTGATTGTCATACAGAAATTCTTCAACAGCCATCAGTGGATGACCGGTTTCGGTTTTCAGCAGATGTGCAGTCAGTTCGTCCGCACCGGTTGCAAAAATCCTTAGTTTTTTGGTGATCGCAAAGATAGAATTTTTTCGGGCGACCATTTCCGGAAACGTACTGTTCTTGAGTTCTTTTTCAAGCAGCGGCATCCCCCTGTGGTAGGGGATATATTTGACGTCACAGGCGATGGGTTCTCCGGCTTCACGGAAAACGCGCCTTATCATGATAACCGGCTGTCCTTTGGGAACCTCCAGTTTGATCCCAACTTCCTGGGTCGGTTTGATGACGTTCAGGTCAATCAGATCGACCTGATCACTGTGTTCAGCAGTTCCGAAGGTTTCATCAAAAACAAGTTCGCACTTTTCCAGTTCCGGTTCACAGACAAAATAGCCCTTTCCGGCAACTGCGTGAATATAACCTTCATTGACAAGACGGGTCAGCGCTTTTCTGACCGTCATCCGCGAGACATCATACTGTTCGCGCAGCTGGTTTTCAGATTGTACCGGATCGCCCGGATTGAGTACCTGAGAGGTAATCGTTGATTTTATTTCTTCGGCGATTCTTAAATATTCGGGTGTTCCCATTTTATTGCAGCTCCAATCAGACTACCGGATTTTTTAATGTACCGAGATGTTCAATGGTTACAGCCATTTCATCGCCGGGGTTAAGCACGACCTTTGGATTTCTACCCAGTCCCACGCCGGAAGGGGTTCCGGTCAGGATGATATCGCCGGGGAGCAGTGTCCGTCCGGCAGAAAAATCCGCGATCAGTTCTGCAATCGAATGGATCAGATTTCCTGTGTTCGAGTGCTGCATTTCTTTACCGTTGAGCTCCATGCGGATATCGAGTTCCGGGGGGAAAGGCAGACTGCTGCGGTGAAGAATAGCGGGGCCGAGGGGGCAGAAGGTATCCAGGGACTTTCCGGCAAACCACTGGCCGCGTTCTCTCTGAATATCACGGGCGGTGACATCATTGGCACAGGTATATCCGAAAATATGCTGTTCTGCTTCATCAACGGGAATATTGCTGCCGCCTTTTCCGATTATAACAGCCAGCTCCGCTTCATAATCCGCTTCTGCGGTAATCCCGCGGTGTGACTGGACGGGTGCATCAGGACCGACAACACAGGTAGTCAGTTTGGAGAAATAAATCGGTTTTTCAGGAACGGTTCCGGAACCGCCTGCACTTTTGATTTCTCCGACGTGATCCGCATAGTTTTTACCCACGCAGATAATATTGCGGCCGGGTTCGGGAATCGGGGCCAGGATTTTCAAATCACTGACGGGAAGTGCACATTCCGGCGTTCCGGTTTTCAGAGCACTTCTGAGTCTGTCTATAACAGCATCATCTGCTGTATTAATAAAAGCCGGCAGTGTTTCCGGCAGATCCTGCCCGGACAGTTTTCCGGCATCGGACAGGGAAATGACGTGAGTGCCGTCCGGCAGCAGAATGCCGCCCTGTTTCCTGTTGTTGCATTCAAAACTGATAAAGTACATGTTTCTATCCTTAATGTAGTATCTTGTATATACATTTTAGCACAGACCGGAGCCTGCTTAACTGCCAATATATATTGACGCCATTATTCCCTAATAATATAATAAATTAAATACAGATTTTCACCGACGGGGCGGGAAACACGCCGTTACGAATCTGAGCTGACGCCCTGGAAGAGGCGTTTTTTTTTGAGAAAATTCTAGTATTGCAGACTGTATTAATAGATTCCCATGGAGGGTTATATGCTAAAAGGAAGATGTCTGACAGAACCGGGTGATTTTACACTGGAAGAACTCGACGAAGTGTTCGATCTGGCCGATGACATTATCGATCATGAAGAGGATTATCTGGATGTTGCTCACGGAAAGATCCTGGCGACACTGTTTTATGAACCGTCTACGAGGACGCGCTTCAGCTTTGAAGCGGCGATGCTCAGGCTGGGCGGTCAGGTGATCGGCTTCAGTGATCCCAAAGCATCGTCTGCAGCCAAGGGCGAATCGCTCGCAGACACAGTCCGGACGGTCAGCTGTTATGCCGACGCGGCAGTGCTGCGGCATCCGCGTGAAGGAACGGCGAGACTGGTCAGCAAGGCTGTCAAGGATATGCCGATTGTCAATGCCGGCGACGGCGGTCATGAACATCCGACTCAGACGCTCACCGACCTGCTTACGATCAGGCATGAGCTGGGCAACTGCGAAAATAAGGTGATCGGGGTTTGCGGAGACCTGCTGTTCGGCCGTACCATTCATTCACTGGTCAAAACGCTCAACCGCTATCCGGGCAATAAATTTGTCTTTATCTCACCGAAGGAGCTGAGCATGCCGGATCATATCAAAGCCTACCTGGATCCGGATTCCTATACGGAAACAGACAGTCTGGACGATGTGATCGGAGATCTGGACATTCTCTATATGTCCAGAGTTCAGCGTGAACGTTTCGTTTCTGAAGAAGAGTATATCAGACTGAAGGATTACTATATTCTGGATAAGAAGAAAATGAAGCATGCCCGCAAGGATATGATCGTTATGCATCCGCTTCCGCGTGTGAATGAAATTGCTGTCGAAGTGGATTCAGACCCGCGTGCGAAGTATTTTGCCCAGGCCAAGTACGGTATGTATGTGCGCATGGCACTGCTGAGTAAACTGATGGGAGTAGAAAACAATGTTAAACGTAGCGAAGCTTAAGAAGGGAATCGTTATAGATCATATTGACGCCGGGAAAGGTTTCGATATCTATAAAGAACTGCATTTAAATGATATCGATGATGCAGTGGTGCTGATGAAAGGGCTTCCGAGTAAAAAACTGGGCCGCAAGGATATGATCAAGATCGAAACGGATCTGGAGCTGGATATGGATGTTCTGGGCCTGATCGATCCCAATGTCACCATCAACTTTGTGAGCGACGGCGAGCTTATTTCCAAGGTTAAGCTCACACTGCCGAAAAAGGTAACAGGAATCCTCGAATGCAAGAATCCGAGATGCATCAGCCAGTATGAACACACCGGTCCCATTGATTTTTACCTGGTGGATCCGGAAACCAAAACCTATCGCTGCGAATACTGTGATTCCTATACGACTTTCAGAAGCAGATAAACGAAATCTGCCATCAGTTTCTGATTCGAATTGATATAAATCAGAAACGATAATAAGAATTGAAGCAGGCAGGGGAATGTTATGAAAACATTGATCAAAAACGCAGTTCTGACCGATGCATCGGGGAGTCGTGAAGGTTCGCTCCTGATACAGGACGGAAAGATCTCGAAGATCTACAAGCCGGATGCCCGGATCCGCGCAAAATATGATAATGAAATAGATGCACAGGGAATGACCCTGATGCCGGGCATGGTCGATATGCACTGTCATCTCCGGGATCCCGGACTTACCTATAAAGAAGATATTCATACGGGGCTGATGGCTGCGGCTAAAGGCGGTTTTACCACGGTTACGGCGATGGGCAATACCATTCCTGTGACAGACAGTGCCGAAAAGGTTCACGATATCAAAGAACGTGCTGAAAAAGAAGGACTTTCCGATCTGATTCAGGTCTGTACGCTAACCAGAAATTTTGGCGATGATCAGTGCGTAGATTTTGAATCGGTTGCCAGAGAAACACATGCTTTATCCAATGACGGTCATAATGTAGATAATGCAGACCGGATGGCTGAAGGACTGAAGGCTTCTGACCAGTATGATTTTATACTGATGTGTCATGAAGAGCCGGAAACGGAAACGGTCATCCGCGATATCGGACTGCTGCGGGAAAATGGCGGACATCTTCATATCTGCCATATCAGCAAAAAGGATACACTGGATGCAATTTCTGCTGCCAGGGATGAAGGACTCGACATCACCTGCGAAGTGACGCCCCATCATCTGTATGCATCGGGAATGGATTACCGGGTTCATCCGCCGTTCCGGACCTGGAATGACAGGCGTGCGCTTATCGAAGGCTGTGCGGATGGCCGCATCGATGCTTTCGGCACCGATCATGCACCGCATTCGGCGGAAGACAAGGCTGCAGGCTCGCCCGGCATCAATAATTTCGAAACTGCTTTTGCCATGTACCATACGGTTTTTAAAAACGCGGGAATTCCGCTGGCACGTTTCTCGGAAATGGCCAGCGCCGCTCCGGCAAAGCGTCTGGGCCTGAAGACCGGCATGCTGAAGGAAGGCTGGCCGGCCGATCTGATTCTGGCAGCACCTGACGAAGAATGGAAGGTGGAACCGGACAAGTTTGTCAGCAAATCACGGAATACGCCTTTTGGCGGAGACTGGCTGAGCGGGCGTATTCACAAGACGTTCAAGGACGGTCAGGTGATTTACGATCTGGATGCAGAAGAACATTTTACGCCAAAGAAAATGGAAGCGGCTGTAAAACCTGAACCGGCAAAAGCTGAAACAGCAGTAGAGCCTGAAGCACCGGCAAAAGCTGAAACAACAGTAAAGCCTGAAACACCGGCAAAAGCCGAAACAGCAGTAGAGCCTGAAGCACCGGCAAAAGCTGAAACAACAGACAAAACCGAAGCAGCCGCGAAAGCGGAACCGGAAAAAGCAGAACCGGCGGCAGCAGAAAAGAAAGCCGGAACAAAAGCCCCGGCATCAAAAAAGCAGCCGGCCAGAAGGCCGCGCCGTCCCCGCAAGGGCAGCTCGAAAAAAGCACCGGCGAAAACGCGTCCTGCGGCAAATCATTCTGCAGGCGCAGCAGCTCCCGTGAAAACAGAAAAGAACGGAGCTGACAAAGCGGATACGGAACCGAAAAAATCTGCTGAAGACAAGTAAGCAGAAAATCAGAACTGAAGGAACAGCATGATTATAGACAAATTACACGAAGCGGCTGTCGAATCCCCGGTATGTGTGGGACTGGATACGCGCATCGAATATCTGCCGGACTATCTCCTGCTCAACGAGGAGATGACACCGGGACAGAAAATAACCGAATTCAACAAGAAAATTGTAGATGCTACAGCCGATCTAGCCGGATGCTACAAGGTTCAGATTGCCTGTTATGAAGCACTGGGACTGGACGGCATGAAAGCCTATGCGGATACGGTGAAGTATGTACGCGATGCCGGAAAGATTGTCATCGGAGATGCCAAGCGCGGGGACATTATGTCAACCGCCGGCGAATACGCAAAAGGACATTTTACCGGGGATTTTGAAGTGGACTTCCTGACGGTCAACCCTTATATGGGCGTGGATGCAGTATCGCCCTATTATCCTTATATAGAAGATCACGACAAGGGACTCTTTGTTCTGCTGCACACCAGCAATCCCTCTGCGAAGGATTTTCAGGAGGATTCACTGTCAACAGGGGAACCGCTGTATGAAAAGGTGGCCCGCGAAATAGAAGCCTGGGGAAAACCCTATACCGGCGCATGCGGATTTTCATCCATCGGTGCGGTTGTCGGACTGACGTATCCTGAAGCTTTTGAAAAGCTGCAGAATGCACATCCGGGCATGTTCTTCCTGGTTCCGGGTTATGGAGCACAGGGCGGCAGTGGTAAAGATGTTGCGGATATTTACGGGCGCGGCCGCTGTGCTGTGGTCAATAATTCCCGCGGTCTTATCACAGCTCACAAGGGCAGGGCGGAAGATGAATCCTTTGTGGATGCTATCCGCCAGAAAACACTTGAGATGAAAGAGGATATATTCCAGTGGCTGTAATACATAGAAATGACGAAATTGCCGACGGCATTTACCTGCTGGAGGCAGAACTCGAAGACGAGGATCAGGGTGTTCCGGTTCCCGGCCAGTTTTATATGGTCCGGGGATGGGGAGCCTATCCGCTGTTGTCCCGGCCGATCTCTGTTTTTGACTATCAGGAAGTTCCCTGTGTGGGACTGGATGGTGAAACAGAGGGAGCACCGGTTACCCGGATTCTTTCTTTCCTCTACCAGGTTGTTGGAGAGGGAACAGCTATTTTCACTGAACTGGCAGAAGGCTCCGGCCTTGAACTGGAAGGCCCCTTCGGAAATGGATTTCCGGAGGTCGATCACGATCTGACTCTTGTCGGAGGCGGAATCGGAATCGCGCCGCTTTATTATCTGGCCAGAAGCTACCGGCACAATCACCGGGAACGCAGGCTCAGCGTTTATCTGGGTTTCGCCGAAGAAGCTTATGCGGTAGCGCTTTTCGAAGAAGTCGCAGATAAAGTATCTGTAGATGTCGGCGGTTTTATCACCGATCAAATCGATCCGGACAATTATACTGAAAAAGATACAGTGATTACCTGCGGACCGGCTCCGATGATGAAAGCAGTCATGAAGAAAATGCCGGCGCAGACATCTGTCTACGCTTCTCTGGAAGCGCGGATGGCCTGTGGAGTCGGTGCCTGCCTGGGCTGTGTCAAAGAAGCGGAAATGCGTTATAAAAACGGCCCTGCAGGACTGGAAGCGGATGGTACCATTCATGTGAAGGTCTGCAAAGAAGGACCGGTATTCAAACGGGAGGTGGTGTCATGAACAGACTTGAAACCACGTTTCTGGGCTGTACCCTGAAGAATCCGGTTGTCATGGCTTCCGGAACCTTTGGCTTCGGAACTGAATATGCCGGATTTTATGACCCGGCGGACCTTGGCGGTTTCTGCACCAAGGGACTGACGCTGGAACCCCGGCCCGGAAACACCGGGACACGGCTGTGGGAAACCCCGTCAGGGCTTTTAAACAGCATCGGCCTGGAAAATCCCGGAATTGATTATTTTATCGAAACCATCTGGCCGGAAATCAAAGACATTGATACCTGCATTTTTGCCAATGTAGGCGGCAAAGACGAGGAGAGTTATCTGGAAGCCATACGCCGGCTCAATGATATTGACATACCGGTGATTGAACTCAATATTTCCTGCCCGAATGTCAAGGCAGGCGGTATGGCTTACGGGATGGATCCGGCCAAAGCCGGCGAAATCACAGGCAAAGTCAAGGCGGTAAGCAGACATCCGGTGATGGTCAAGCTGTCACCGAATGCCGGTGATCTGACAGGCGTTGCACGGGCCTGCGAAGCAGCAGGGGCGGACGCCCTTTCACTGATCAATACGCTTCAGGGCATGGCAATTGACTGGAGAACACGGAAAATTGTATTCGAGAATACTTATGCCGGATTTTCCGGACCGGCAGTCAAACCCATCGCCCTGCGCATGGTTCACCAGGTTGCTCAGTCAGTAGACATTCCGATTATGGGTCTGGGCGGAATCAGCACCTGGCAGGATGCACTGGAATTTATACTGGCCGGGGCCTCCTGTATTCAGATCGGGACCGCGGGTTTTGCGGATCCTTACACGCCGCTGTCTGTGATTGACGGGCTGGAACGCTATTGTGAAGACGAGAATGTCATGCTCTCCGATCTGGTCGGGAAAGCGGTTCTCTAATGGTTTCCGGCAGTCTGGCGGTTTTTTCGCTGTATACGATCCTGGTGATCGCAGGACTGTATGCCGGATCGTATACCACCAGGGTCATATTCAGACAGTCACTGCCCAGAGAGAGCCGGAAAGGACCGGCATTCTGCCCGAACTGCGGGAAACGGATCAGGATGTCGGATCAGATTCCCCTTGTCAGCTATGCACTCCTGCATGGAAAATGCAGGCGCTGCGGACAGAAAATCTCGCCGATGTATCCGGCGACCGAGCTCTTTGGTGCTTTTATGTTTGTGTTCGTTTCCTGGTACTTCGGCTTCTCGCTGCATGGCTATATCGTCTGTATCGCTTCGCTTGTTTTATATGCGCTGGCGATCATTGACCTGAAAACCATGCGGCTGCCGGATGCACTTACGGGAAGTCTGGCACTGCTGGGCATACTCGATATTTTTGTAGAAGCCTCTCCGGATCCGCTTTCACGGGCAGCCGGTGCTGCCTGCGCGCTGATCCTGTGGTTTATCCGCATGTTCACAAAAGGCGGGATTGGTTTCGGCGATGTCAAACTGACAGCAGCCGCAGGAATCCTGCTTGGATATAGTGATATGATCACTGCACTTGGTTTCGCTGTTCTGACAGGGGCAGCCGGCGCTCTGATCTATAAATTTAACGGTGTAAAAAAAATGCCGTTTGGTCCGTGGCTGTGTGCCGGTATTTTTGCGGCAGCACTATACGGGAACGAACTGGTACAGCTTTACCGGAGTTTCATAGAATTTCTGACTTGATATTCTATGAATACGCCGGCGGTTCCAGTTGTTTGAAATCCGGATTATCCGGATAAAAAGAGAAAAAGAGAGAAGGAATCATGCATTTTGACAGAAAGCTTGAACTTGCCACAGATCTCTATCAGATGAGTATGGGCAACGTGTATTTTGAAGAAGGAAAACAGAATCAGACCGCTGTCTTCGATATGTTTATCCGCAACAATCCATTTAATGGAGGATATACCGTTGCAGCAGGTCTCGAGCAGGTGATCGAATATATTCAGGGCCTCTCCTTCACTGATGAAGAAGTCGATCGGATTGGCAGAAATCATCCGGAATTCACAAAGGGATTCCTCGATTATCTGCGGCAGTTCAGGTTTACCGGAGAGCTTTACGCGCTGCCGGAAGGAACAATCTTTTTTCCGTTTGAACCAATCATCCGTGTCAAGGCTCCGCTCATCGAAGCCCAGATGGTGGAAACAACCATGCTGTCCATCATCAACCACCAGACACTGATTGCAACCAAGGCATCCCGTATCCGTGATGAAGCTCCGGACGATGTAATGATGGAATTCGGTCTGCGCCGTGCTCACGGTACAGAAGCAGGCTTTTTCGGAGCCAGAGCAGCAGTCATCGGCGGCTTTAACGGCACATCGGTTGTAGAAACCGAGGAAATGCTCGATCGTCCGTCAATGGGGACGATGGCGCACAGCTTCGTGCTTTCCTACGATTCCGAAGAAGAAGCCTTTGAAGCATTTGCCAAATACAATCCGCAGAATGCAGTCGTTCTTGTCGATACCTTCGATACGCTTAATTCCGGGGTGCCGGCAGCAATCCGGATATTCCAGAAACTGAAGAAGGAAGACGCCATCACCGGAATTTACGGGATCCGCATTGACTCGGGCGACCTTGCCTATCTGACACGGGAAGCCAGACGCATGCTGGACGATGCCGGACTGACAGATGCGCTGATCTGCGCATCATCTGATCTGGATGAATATCTGATCAAGGACCTGAAGGGACAGGGAGCCAAGATCGACAGCTGGGGCATCGGCACCAAGCTGATCACAGCTTATGACTGCCCGGCTCTGGGCGGTGTCTACAAGCTGGCCCAGATCGATGACAGACCCAAGCTCAAGGTTTCCAACGACCCCTGGAAAATCACCAATCCGGGTTATAAGAAAATCAACCGTATTTATGGAGAAAACGGCAAGGCCTTGGCAGATCTGATCACCTTTGTTGACGAAGAAATTGACCAGACTCAGCCGCTGACGATTTTCCATCCGGTTCATCCGTGGAAGCGCAGAAGACTGACCGGCTTCCATGTCGAAGAGCTGCTCAAGCCGATTTTTATCGACGGCAAGCTTGTCTATGAAAAGCCGACCATCAAACAGATTCAGGAACACCTGAAGCAGGAAAAGGAATCCGTATGGCCGGAATACAAACGTATTGTCAATCCGGATGTCTATCATGTTGACCTTTCCCAGAAGGTCTGGGATACCAGACAGGATCTGCTTAAGGAAACTTCAGTAATCCGTGACGAATAAATTCTGCAGGAAAGACCGGGCCGGCCATATCACTCGTGAAGGCTGCCCGGTCCTGGATAAACAAAGCAGGACAGATGCAAATCAAATCAGATGTGACGGAAGGAGGAGCACAGAGCATGAGTGAAAAAGCAGCAGACAGAATTGAAACACAGATTGTCACCGTGAATAGTCACCAGCCGGAACCGGAACTGATTGCCCGGGCAGGCGATGTGATCCGCAGCGGCGGCACCTGTGCTTTTCCGACCGAAACAGTATATGGCCTGGGAGCGGACGGTCTGAATGACGCAGCCGTCCGTAAAATATTCAAAGCAAAAGGAAGGCCGGGTGACAACCCGCTTATCCTGCATATTGCAGAGCCTGCCCAGATCCGGCGCCTGACAGATGAACTCCCGGAAAAAGCAGAACGTCTGGCACAGGCATTCTGGCCGGGCCCGCTTACGATGATTGTCAGACACAGCGCTGTGGTTCCCCGGGCCGCGACAGCCGGGCTGGAAACGGTAGGGGTGCGCTGTCCGTCAAACCGGGTCGCCAACGCGCTGATCCGCTCGGCAGGAACGCCGATTGCGGCACCCAGTGCCAATCTGTCCGGGAGTCCCAGCCCCACTACGGGAGAACATGTTGTCCGCGATCTGGACGGACGGGTTGATATGATCCTGATGTCGGATGACTCGGAAATCGGTGTGGAATCCACAGTGGTCAACATGACACTGGATCCGCCGGTGATTCTGCGTCCCGGACGCATCACCAAAGACGATCTGGAAGCCGTAATCGGACCGGTTCTGCTTTCGGAAGGGATTACCAGCGGTGCGGCGCCGGAGCATCCTGCCTCACCCGGCATGAAGTATACGCATTACTCACCGCGTGCGGAGGTTTATCTGGCAGAAGGAACGCCGGAAGAAATGTACAGACAGATCATGGAAGCTGCCGGCAACGGCACGTCCGGAATAAACGGCGTGCTTACAACCGGGGACAGTCAGGTTTCTTCGGCTTTTCTGGAACAGCAGCGTAAGGATCTGACTGTTCTGTCGCTGGGCGATAATCCCCGCGATTACGAACACAATCTGTTCACTGCTCTGCGTGATCTGGATGATGCCGGGGCTTCACGGATTTTTGTGATGCTGCCGCAGGCTGCAGACGATACGCTGGCAGTCAGGGACCGGCTCATGCATTCTGCCGGTTACCGGTTTCTGCCAAAGAAAGCGTAAATCATCAGGAGGACAGTATGAAAATCGGAATAATCGGAATGACAGTTACCGGCCTTTCGGCTGGAGCGGCACTTGCGTTGGCCGGCTTTGATACTGTTCTGTTCTGTCCGGACGATGAAGAGTCTGCGGAATTTCTCGAAGGAAATCTGCCGGTTCACGAACAGGGACTGGCGCAGTGTATCAGGAAAGCTGCGGAGTCCGGGAAAATGTGTTTTGTTCAGCGCATGGAGCCGGCTCTGGAAACGGATCTGGTATTGTTTGCCGAACGCCTGCTGCCGGATCCGGCACTTGATGATGCACTTCGTTTCCTGCTTCGGGATATCGAAACAGCATCGCGCAAGATCAGCCGGCCCACTCAGGCGGCTGTGCTGACCTGCATGCCTCCAGGCTCATTTCGGATTCTTGCGGAACACACGCATGAGATTTGTCTTGAGCGGGAGTCAGAATCAGACCGGGAACAGGAAGAACAGATTCCTGCTCTGGTCCTCTCGCTGATGCCCTGTACAGCTGAGCCCGGGAAAACGGCAGAATGGTTTGCCTGTCCGGTACCGGCTGTGATCGGTTCGGAGAATCCGGAAAGCACCGGACTGCTGCGGGAACTGCTTCGTAAAACGGGAGCCTCCAGGAAAAGAATTCTGACGGGAGAACCTGAACAGGTGGAATCTGCAGTCTGGCTTAAAAAAGGACTCGATCTGACACTGAAGCTCTTTGCCTCTCAGGCACATCAGTCAGGTGTGGAGAGTCTGTTTACAGGACTGTGCCGCCAGTTAAAGCTTCCGCAGGCGGAAATGCTGCCGTCATATGAGAATCTCAATCTGTTCAGTGAACTGCTGGAACAGCCGCTTCTGGAGGACGCTCTCGAGGAAGCACGCTTTCAGAATGACAGTTACATAAACGGAATTCTGGAAACGCTCAAAGAGGAAGTTCAGCGGGCAGGGATCCCGTCTTTGGAAAATCTGGTGATTGCCATAACGGGACTTGCCCAGTATCCGGGTTCCGGAGATATGCGCGGAGCTGCCCAGCTGCAGCTGCTGGAAAAGCTGGCTGCTACAGGAGCAGTCCTGAGGATCTATGTACCGGAAGGTACGGCGGATCTGAAATGGCGGCTGCGCAACATAGCCGGACAGGCCGGTTTTTTTGACAGACTGACCACAGCCTGTGAAGATGCCCGGGTCTTGATTCTGGCCGGGAATCTCAAAGCAGGGCTGAATCTTACAAGAATATCTGATAAAATGCAACAGAACCCCATACTGATCGATCCGTTTGGAATCGCCAGAGGTCGAAGCGGGGAACAATTATTTTCAGGAGCAGAATAGAATATGCAGAAAGTTAGAAAAGCGGTCATACCGGCCGCAGGTCTGGGAACCCGTTTTCTTCCGTTTACCAAATCAATTCCGAAAGAAATGCTGCCTATTGTCGATAAACCGACCATCCAGTATATTATTGAAGAAATCGTCGATTCAGGCATTAAGGATATTCTGATTATCATTGGCCGCAACAAGGTGGTCATGGTCAATCACTTCGATAATGTTCCGGAGCTTGAATTTCATCTGAAACAGAACGGAAAAGAAGACGAGCTCAAAATCATCGAAGATATAACCAATATGGCCAATATTTTTACCGTCCGCCAGAAGGAAGCCAAAGGACTCGGGCATGCAGTGCTGTGCGCAAAAGAATTCGTCGGAGACGAACCCTTTGCGGTTGTTCTGGGTGACGATGTTGTTTACAATGCGGAAAAACCGGCACTGAAACAGATGCTCGATGTTTATGACCGTTTCGGGAAATCTGTCATTGGTGTTCAGCGGGTTCCTGAATCGGAAACCAGCAAATACGGGATTATCAGCAAACAGGATGTAGACGGAAACGTCTATAAGATCACAGATATGGTCGAAAAGCCGCCGGTTGAAGAAGCACCTTCGGATCTGGCCGTGCTGGGACGTTATATTATCACGCCGGAAATCTTTGAAATTCTGGAACATACTGGAAAAGGCGCAGGCGGAGAAATCCAGTTAACGGATGCACTGAAAGAGCTGTGCGGCAAAGACGATGTCTATGCCTGTGATTTCAAGGGACGCCGTTACGATATTGGTAATAAAGAAGGTTTTCTGGAAGCGACCATTGAATACGGATTGAGAATGCCGGAGCTTAAAGAAGCGTTCAGAGAGTATCTGAAACAGCTTGACGTCGATTCGATTGACTGACAGCTCTGATCACAGACCGGACTGAAAGCGACAGACTCTTACAGTCTGTCCGGAAATAATTCAATGAAAATACTTGCTGAAAACTGCGTAACAGGGTTCATATCTGCAGGCAGGTTTACAGTCTGTAATTAAAAAGACATCGACCACATTTGCGATTGATGTCTTTTTTGTGTCGTTTTTCTGCCTGAACATCATGATTCTGAAACAGGTTCCGGATTATCTTCATCAGGAAAGCTTACGTCCGCTGTTTCTGCAATCAGGTCTGCAAGGGTTACAGATTTCAGAAACTGATCCTGCATACTCTGCCATTTCCTGTAGGTTTTGCGGACAGGGCAGCCGCCAGTAGCCATTCTGCTGCAGAAATGATCCGGTTCCAGACAGCGGTTGACCCGCGTTGTCTGTTCCATTGCATCGATTATATCAAAGAGTGAAATGTCGCCGGGAGGCATTGCCAGCTCATATCCGCCGTTTACGCCGGAATAAGATCTCATAAAGCCCTTGGCTTTCAGCTTTTTTATAAGTTTAAGCAAATAAGCTTCTGTAACGGCCGTAGACTTGCTCAGTTCGGAAAGACTGGTAAGTCGTCCATTTGCAGCAAGAATGAGTAAAACGCGTACAGAATAATCTGTAGATATTGTCAGCTGCAATCTTCACCTCCATTAAAACGTTATATTAATATTATACCGTCAGTGTGTCTTATTGTAAACACAGTATACAATAGGATAACGTCCTGATGAATAAAAGAAAATACTTTTATTCAGGCTTTTTTAAGGTATTCTGATTCAGTCAGTCATTAAAGATTTTTGGCAGATTCAGGTCAAACGGCGGGTAAACCACGCCTTTTTCAGTAATGATGGCTGTGATGAGCTGGTGAGGGGTGACATCGAAGGCCGGATTCTCTGCTTCGATCCCTTCCGGAGCTG
>JBMNSG010000006.1:0-59847 GCA_050945075.1 Eubacteriaceae bacterium
GGTTAAAAACGCCTGACTCTCATTTGAGTCATTAGTGTAATCGACTGTATGGCTAGTATTCATCGTTCCTGTTGCTGTATATCCAGATACTGCTGCAGCTGTGTCAGTTGCGACCGTCGTTGTATATTTGTCGTTTTGGATTTCAGTTACGCTATATGTTGCAGTTTCAGGAAGGCCTGAAATTTTGAAGTTCTGTCCGCCCTGTAATGTAATGGTTGTAGCTGTTCCTGCTTTTATTGATGTAGGTCGACTGCCAGCTCCATCATTATACGTTATTCCATATGAATTTTGATCTGAAACGCCGTCAATTTTTACTGTGAATGTAAAATCAGTTCCTGTAGCTAGTGTTGTTTGCCCTGTAACGGTCTTCGATACGGTTAAAGTCTTGAGGTCTGTCCTCGCTGTGTTGGTAGCAACCAGTGTTCCGTCAGCGCTAACCTTATTAGCTTCATCATTTCCCTGATTTCCGTGCTTGTATTGATTAACCGATTTGACTAATAAATCAGAAGTCGGTACATTGTTGCTGTCTACTGCATAAGCAACATAAACATCAACATCATAGACAGCAGTATCCATGTCTACATGTTTATTTGAAGTAGCTGTTTCATGGAAAGTGAAATGATACATACCAGGCTGTGTGAATGTAATCATTGAGCCAGAGCCAGTAGCTTTATTGGTTCCATCAATTTTACCAGTTGCAGTAATGTTCATTGCATCAGAAATAGGTTCCGTTGTCGGTGCAGGTACTGCTCCCCAAGCATAACCTGAGTTATAATCCAGTTCAAACGTATAGGTATCAGTCGAAGCAACCTGACCTTCTGTTACATTGCTGCCGCCTTTAGATACTGTCGGTGTCCAGGTAGCTCCACTCGGAGCTGCTGCAAATGTTGTTGTCCCGAACATCATCAGGGTCATTGCAACGACCAGAAGGGTCGTCATCAATTTTGAAAATTTCTTCATTTCTTTCCTCTCATCTTCCTTTTGAGATATTTACCATTCACGCACAATTGCGTCACAGTCGTTCTTATTTCTCCGCTCATATTTCGGTCGGGGTTATCCCCGGGGAATTGACAACGACGGCCTGAAACTGTGGGTCGGATTGTTCTATCATGCCTTATGAATCAGGCATTTTTGAACCGGAAACAGTTTTACCTGTTTCCGGAATCAAACATGTTTCTTCAGGCGCTGTGTTTCTTGCGCTTGAGCATAAACCACATTGCACCGAGTACGACAACACCGACACCCATTGCGATGTACGGTCCGTTGTAGACCAGCAGTGAAGTCGGAACGTCACCTTCGGCTGTGTTGGTTACATTTACACTCGTTGTTTCGTCTGCAGCGAATGTACCGGTTATAGTATTAGTCTTTGTGCCATTGATGGACGCAGTGTAACCCGTCGGCACTGTTTCAGTAATCGTATATGTGTATCCGGCTTTACCCTGGATGGTTGTCGTGTTGGCACCGTTAACCGGATTACCGGTCAATTTTACATCGGTCTCGCTAATAGTAGTCTCACCATTCTTGATTACTACATGGAATGTAAACTCATCATCAACCCTGCCAAGGCCGCCAAGTACAGTTTTTGTAAGTTTAACCGAACCATCTTTCAGAGTGTTCGAAATGGTCTGGCTGACAGTATTGTTAGCAAATGATACTGTACTGTTATCTCCGTTAACCTCAGGCTGGCTCATATTGGTGAAATCCAGCTTCCATGGTCCGCCAGTCTGATATCCGGAAGGTGCTGAATCTTCTTCCAGAATATAATAACCCTCACCAACAGTTCCAAAAGTCAATGTTCCGTCACTGCCGGATGTCATTTGCTGACCAACCTGAGTTCCCTTGGTATAATTTCCATCTTCGTCTACTGTTGCATTATAGAGACTGAATTTTGCCCCAGCCAATGCATTTCCACTTTCGTCGGTTTTCGTTATGTCATAAGTGAACGAAACCTGATTATTAGGAATTACTGCTGTTATCGCACCGTCCGTATAGGAAGCAGTCAGTCCTTCTACAGTGTCATTTCCAGAGGTAAGCTTCGGATTGGCCATATCTGTCAAGTCAAGTGTATAAGGTCCGCCGGCTGTAAAATGTTCCGGAGCTCCTGTTTCAACAATTGTGTAGATGCCTTTAGGCAGTCTGGACGACAGCGTATAGGTTCCGTTATCTTCTGTAAAACTTACATCCGGAATCGGGTCCGTTTCGCCCTGACGATAAATTTCAAAGGATGCACCACTCAGAGAAGAACCGTCAGTGGCAGAAACCTTATTAATAGACAGTGACGCAGTCGGAATCGCAGGTGAATCATAACCCCAGGTATAGGTAGTTCCGCCTATTGTTCCCGAAGCCAATGTATTAGCTTTATCGGTTTTCGATCCCAGGTTTGTGTTAAGGGATTCTGCCGTCTGCTGATACGCAGCATCCGTCAATTTAACCGGGAATGAGAGGTTCACTGTTTCATTCAAACCCAGAGGCTTCGCCAGAATCATTTCTACAGTTTTAGAGCCAGATGCATAACTCAGTGTATAGTCAGTATCCTTTGTCAGGGTGGTGGTATTACCGTTCGCATCTGTTTTTACTACCGTAAAATCAGAATCCGCGATCGAGTCCGGCAAAGTAACGTAGTCAGATAAAGTATCCTGAATACTGACACTCTGCATCTTTGATGTTTCTGTAGCTATAGCTGCAAATATTTGCGCAAGTGAATTGGTCGCGCTGTAGTTGTACTGGTTGGTGGCGCTTGTTGCGATATTCCCCAGCAGCGTTGAAGTGCTTGTAGCATAAGCAATCGTGTAGTTCGAACAGCTCGAATACTTTGTTTTGAAGCTCGTGATGTAATTATTCGTAAGGTTCTCATAATTTCTATCAGTTTCACTACCATCTGCAGTCAGTGCTTCGTTCGCGTCCCCGTCACTCAGGAAAATCATGACTTTGTTCCGGGAGGCAGTTTCCTGAGAAACAGTGTCCAGTACCTCACCGGCATATTTTAAGCCTGCACAGTAATTCGTACCCGTGCCCCAGTTGCCTGGATCCAGATTGTTGATTACTGTCTTTGTAGAATCTGCGTTTCCAGCAGCAGCAACATTCAGATTTTGATCTATACCGCTTTTTTGAATCCCTGCAAAATGTACTACGGCAATACGGTTCCCGCTATTTTCCGGAAGAATAGTATCAACGAATCCTTTATCTGCAGTTAGTGTTTCTTTAAGCGTTTCAAGCCTGGTTTTGCCTGTATTACCCAGTTCATAGTCCATACTTGTACTTGTATCTATTACCAGAACATAGTCAGTATTTTTAGATGCTGTCAGCTGTGACCCGCTCATCGACAGATTCAGTGTATATTCATCCGTGTTCTCTGTCGCGGTAGCAGATTTTACCGGGGTTATGGTAGACGGATCAAATGTTTGTTCCGGTTGGTCCGGCGGTACGTAGGGGCTGTTAAAAGCGAATGTACTGTTCGAATATGAGGTTTCGCTGGTATACCAATGCCAATAATAACCATGCTCTTCTACACTTACTGTTGCCGTTATCGACTCAGGACTGACTGTATAATTACCCGCATTCAGCGGCTTGATTGTGTAAGTATAGTTCTTTTCTTTCTGTGGTTTTGGAATGGTACTGAATGTTACCGTACCACCCGTGTTTGACTTCGTTTCAACCAACTTATTACCATCGTACAAACCAAAACTGAAGGTATTGTTCGCTGGTGCAATTCCATCTGCAGTTACATTAACTGAAATGTTGCATGACACTGTATCTGCAGCTAGTGTTGACGGCATACACGATAAAATCAGCAGTACTGCGACCAGGATACAAACGAGCCTTGAACGGAGCTTATTTGTCTTCTTTCTCTTTATCATCTTTTCCTCATTTCTCCTCTCAGAATACTTGCTGAAATCATAGCAGTTTCCGTTTCTTAATTTAACAGGTTCTGATTAGACCACCGTCTTCTTTCATAACGGATTCTATTCAGAAGCTCCTGTTCCGTTCGCTTTGTGTTTGCTTAACGTTCATCTGGTATTACCCAAATGTTAAAATCTATTATAAACCTGCGGTTTGCATTTGTCATGGGACGAGTTTCTGTAAAAAAGTACAAATCTGTTATCTGTCTGTTCCATAAACGTGACGATTCTTTAATACGCCATTAGAGTGATTTAAGTAATATTTTGATGGTTTTTTCCCCGATTTGTTGTAGAAAATGATGAAAAAGTTAAATTTAACATAAATATAGTGAATTAAAACGAAACCAAAAAGCAGAATACTATGCGGTTCAACGCAGTTTTAGAGAAATTTTAATCAAATAATTCTGAAATTAATGTGTTTTTTTTGAAAAAACGGTTTATTTAAGTCTTTATTTGTCAGTATATTTTATGACAACGTTTTACAAAATGGTATTGTTTAATTTTATTTGAAGAAAAAAACAGCTCAGATCAAAAATGTCTGAAGCTGTTTTCTTCCTTCTACATTAAGCTTTGTATAGACCGTACTCAGATAGGTTTTGACACTGCTGACCGAGAGATCCATAAATTCGGCGATTTCTTCATTATTCATTCTTCCTCTGGCAAGCGAAGCAATCTGGTATTCTTTCAGATTCAGTATCGTATTGACCCGTTTTCCGTTCACGTTGCCTGTTTCAAATACTTCCCTGTTCATTTTCCATAACTGTTCGACCGCATCCTTGGACTCCGGAGCGTTTTTTTCCAGCCACCGTTCGATCAGAGGACCGGTACAGCCGTAAAAACAACTGACCGGGAAAACACATGATCCATCATCGCAAACTTCATAACTCTGTCTATCAGCTGTTCTGCTATATTATACTCACCTGTCCTGCAGCAGGCAGCGGCAGTCATAAGCTGTAAATACATTTCTGTGGTCGTGTAGACGGAATGATTACCAAAGAGCATCTGCGCCAGTCCTGCTATTTCCCTGAGAAGCTCGTACTCATTATGGTGGTATAAATTGGCACAGTACAGCAGGATGCTGAGCAAACGGATTTCCTGCGACATGATGCTCATATCCATTTGCAGAAACCAACAGGAGGGCAGATCCTGCTCCGGATCCAGGCCGGAATGAAGATCACAGGCCACCTTCAGCAGCTGGGTACGGCGGTCCTCCGGATTAATTTCCTTTAAAGAATAGTAGAGTTCCGTAAGCTCTTTGCTGGCTTTTTTATACACTTTTTCATTGTCGCTGTTTAAAGCAGCCATACGCTTCAGATTCAGCGCTGCCACCCCTGCATTCGAATTAAGCGGAATACTCTGGGCAAGCTTCAGCGATTTTTTAAAATCACCCTGCAGGCAGCTGCACTCTGCCAGTGCTTCTTTGCGCAGGTCCGGATCTTCGAAGGAATCCGCCTGCTCCTCCAGGCTGCCGGGCTGGATCGGATACAGGGAAAAAACGGAAAGTGCCGGAAAAAAGTCCCCGATATCCGCGTCTTTAATCTTCCTGTAATCCTCTGGTTTAGCAGCAAAGAGAGGAATTCTCCACGCATTTCCGAATTTCACTGCTCCGGGTATCCTGCCGCTCTTGCAGAACTGCTGGACCTGGCGCTCGGAAAGACTCCATTTCTCCGCTGTTTCTTTTACTGTCAGATAATTCAATTTTTCCTCCATGCTTTTACCGAAGGAAACAGTGCTGTAATAGATGAAATTTCCTGATGCTGTAGCTGTATTCGCAAGCTGTTCTCAGTATTGTATCCGTATTTTTAATAATATTATATTATGATAAACCTGACTTGAACAGTTTATCACAGGACAATAAAGTCTCATGTCAGACGTATAACGAAAAAGACGCCTCCATTTAAGGAGACGTCATAGTTGATCCGTCCTGTCCTGTGAACCTGACGAAAAAGAAATCAGTTTTTGACAATAATCTTCTTTCTCATGCTCTTCATAACCGGGATGCACACAGCAATGGAAATGATGGCTGCTGCTGCGATTTCGGCAATCGAGTTAATGCTTACGATTGTCGCCAGAAGGTTGAGCATCTGGGAAGCCGGGAAAAACAGTGCCATGCTTCCGAGGAAAAGAACGGTATTGGTAAGAGATCCGAAAACCGCGGCCACACCGATAGACAGCGAGGTGTTGGCTTCGTGTTTCTTCATGGACAGGTAAATGTAACCAGCCACAACCCCGATCAGAATGCGGGGAACAATGTCCATTACAATAGAAGCCAGCGCATTTCCGCTGATAGCCGGGTTAATATAAACCGCCAGTACGCTCGCGCTCGTAAATGAACGGATAACACTGCACAGTCCCATCACCAGACCGAGGAAGCCGCCTTCCCATGGACCTAAAATGATTGCGCCGATAATAACCGGAATATGCAGCGTTGTGATCGAAACGATCGGAAGCTGAATAAAACCGAGTGGGGTGAATGCCAGCAGCACTTCGATGGCCGCCAGTAGTGCAAGCTTTGTGAGTCTCGCCGTTTTAGCATTCGTCTGCATTGTAAAAATTTCCTCCCTGACTGCCGCTCCCTGCGGATGCAGCGTCAATTGAATTTTAATCGGACCGGATTTCCGGTTCGTTAGGGACATTTTAGCAGGTTGTTAAATTATTGGCAAGCATTTTTTGTTAAATAAAAAGCATCTTTTATAGTGCAATTCTACTAAAAAGGGCCGCCTTCAGGCGACCCTTCAACACCAGTTATTCCTGACTGATATGTTTTTCTTCCTTTTCCAGATCCTTCTTGTCTTTTTCTGCGACTTTTTCTGCTTCTCTAGCCTGTCTGGCACTGAGCTTGTCGTCTTCCTTTTTTACAGCAGCTTCATGATGGGCGTTGCGTTCGGCAATGCGGTCCTGAAGCTTCTTGATCTTTTCCTTGTCTTTTTCATCCGGGGTGCCGGCGGAGAGTTCGTCTATGCGTTTCTGATCGTGTGCATTTTCCCGTTTGATCCAGTCTTCATTGAATTCCTGGAATTTTTCTTCACGGTGTGTCTGGCGTTCCGTCCGTTTTTCTTCCCGTTCATCACGTTTAGTAATTTCAGAGCTGTAGAACTTACGGTCAGTGGTGTCTCTGTATTCCTGTCTGGCATCGTCCGCCTGATCTTCCCGTTTCGCTCTGGCCAGGTCTTTTTCATTTTCGCGGGTGACGCGTTCTTCCTGTTTATCCTGATGATTTGTCAGGTCCTGTTCATTTTTATTGATACGTTCCTGATCGCCTTTTTCGGCCAGGTCTGCATCCACCTTTGCAACAAAGGAATCTTCACGGTCCTGTTTCTTTTTCAGGTCTGCTTCCCGTTTATCGATTTTTTCTGCTGTTCTTTCATCGCGTTTCATTACATCTTTTTCAAATCTGTCTTCACTCATGATTTTCCTCCATATCTGTTAATACATTGCCATCCGGCACGCTCCGGTACCGTCTTCCGCATGAATCATAAAATAAATCTGATAATATCGCAGATTGTTATACCCGCCATACGGTTATCTATTCACCGGGCATGCTGCTCAGCTTTCCGCAAGAATCTCTGACCGGGCATCTCCTGCCGTCCTGACGACATTTCCGTTAAAAACCGCATTCCAGTCTGTATCTGCAAAAACCTGTTCACTGCAGGAAAGCCCGACTGCCAGAACCGGTTCTCCGACATTGTCCGGCATGGCGGATTTTCCGAGGGTGCCCGGCTGTGCCGCCAGGGACGTGACCGTAAGCGGATCGATTGTGGCATCTGCATCAAAAAACAGGATATCCGCGGTTTGGACACTGTCCGCACTGCCGTCATTCCCCGGCAGGCTGGTTACGGTAAACCGTATCAGCGACTGTTCCGGAACGACTTTCCTTAAATCTGACAATTTCATGGTCTGACCTCGCCTCTGTTCCTTTTTCTGTATAGTTCATACCCACAAAATGGGTACATTTTTAGCAGTTTTCCGTTTAAGTGTATAAAATTGTGTAAATTCTTCGTAAATGGAATGTTTCCTTATGAAGGTACAGGGCAATTCAGGAAAACAAACCCTGCAGTTTGCAGACAGCCATCCGTTTTACAGACATTTGCAGACAAAGTTTGTAAATTGCGGTTCAGTCTGCAGCAGGCGTGATAGAATCATGGAAAAGTGAGACAGCAGCTGCAGCATTGCCTGCGGCTGTCTGTGCGTTATAATCAGGAATAAGAATAAAAGCTATGGAAAATACAAACATCAAATCAGATCAGGATCCTGTTATCAAAGCCCCGGCTTCACTGCTCCCCGTAAACAGCCCCGCAGCCGACGCCCAGCGGCTGGAGCTGCTGCGTTCGGATACAGTGCTCATTATCTACAATCCGGTCTCCGGTATGTGGCAGAACAAAAACAATCTTTTTGATCTCATTGAATCGGTCTCCGCCTCCGGGAAGGCCGCCATCGTCCGCATGACCCAGGCGCACGGGGACGCGACCGCGATCGCCCGCCGCTACGCCCCTTATGTTTCGTCAGTGATTGCCTGCGGCGGCGACGGCACCCTGCAGGAAGCAATACAGGGCCTCCACGAATCCGGCTGCCACATCCCTATCGGCTATATTCCCATCGGCACCACTAATGACTTTGCCGCCACCCACTCCATCCCCTTTGACTTCCACGCCGCGGCCATGACCGCGCTGCACGGAACCCCCAGGGCGCTGGACATCGGCCAGATTAACGGCGACCGGATCTTCAGCTATATTGCCTGTTTCGGGGTTTTCACCAAAACACCGTACACCACCGACCAGGCGATGAAGAACATGTTCGGGTATCTGGCTTATATTCTCCAGGGCGCAAGCGAGCTGGCGGATATCGGTAACCCCACGCATATGACGGTGGTCACCGAGGCGTTTACGATGTCGGATGATTTCATTTTTGGCGGGGTGGTCAACAGCTATACGGTCGCCCACTTCTTCAAGCTTCCGGAAAGCTCGGTGGATCTGGCCGATGGCGAGTTCGAGGTGCTGCTGGTGCGGCAGCCGCAGAATCTGTTTGAAGCGCATATGATCGCCCAGGCCCTGCTTAACTGCGATTACACCAATAAAAACATCGAGTTTTTCCATGCGTCGGACATCCGCTTTATTTCCGAAGAACCGGTCAAATGGTGTTCGGACGGAGAATACAGCGGTGAATTCAGGGAAGTGACCATTAACAATCTGCACCATGCCATCCAGCTGCAGATGGAAGAAAACTGACAGAGACGCGCAGCAGGAAACAATTTACAGACCGGTTCCGGACACAGCCGGTCCGGGCAGATGACATTGAAACAGAGGAAAGGACAGTATGAAACATCATCAGGAGTTTTCGAAATTCGAAATCATTCCTTCAATCCGTAAACTGAACAATTTTGACGCAGCCTGCAACAGCGGCGCCGACTATGTTCTCCTCACCGAGGCGAGCATTTCCAACCTGCAGATGCTGGTGCGGCGGGTGCATGAATCCGGCAAGAAGGCCTGGGTGAATCCCGAGCTTCTGGGCGGCTTTGACTGTGACCACGAGGGTGCCAAGCTGCTGCACAACCTCTACCATGTGGACGGAGTCATGAGCACCGATACCCGGACCCTGTCACTGGTCAAGCGTCAGGATATTTACACGATCCAGCGTTTCTTCGTCACTGATTCACGGGCTTTTGAAACCGCGCTCAAGGTGCTGGATAAATCTCCGGCAGACTGCGCGGAAATCCTCCCCGCTTTTTCTGCGCTGGAGGTCTACCACGAGCTCAAGAGAAAAACGGATCTGCCGCTGCTGGCGGGCGGCTTTATCAAAAACGAGGAAATGCTCGAAAAAATCCGTGAAATCGGTTATAATGGGGTTACAGTCAGCGAGAAACGGCTCTGGCCGGAAAAGTAGTTCCGGTAACAAGCCGGAGCCAGCTGACAGCGCAATCCGAAGCGGATTCCAGGGGCACAGCCCGGAGGTCTGCCGGATACGCTGTATCTATAACAGAATCGTTGTATGGACGGATAAGGTGAGTCCTGTTTAAAAAGTCTGCAAGTGCAGGCTTCTTAAGCAGGGCTTTTTTATATTGATTCATCTTTAAAGATTTGTTTATTCAGCTGCGGACCATGCCGCCGGCAGCAGAGACAGACGGCAGCATGATCCATGATTCATTAACCAACTTTCAGAGGGGAGACAGTATGAAACAGTATGTGATCGGACTCGACAACGGGGGCACCATGAGCAAGGCGGCCGTCTACGATCTCAAGGGGAATGAAATTGCAGTATCGAGCGTGAAAACGCCCATGTATCAGCCGCAGCCGGGCTTTACGGAACGGGACTGCGAAGAAATGTGGGCGGCCAACTGCAAGTCCATCCGCGACGTGCTGGCAAAATCCGGAATCAGCCCGGACGATGTCCTGGGCATTGCAGCCACCGGACACGGGAACGGCCTGTATCTGTGCGATGCAGACGGAAAGCAGACTTATAACGGCATCATCTCCACGGATTCCAGAGGCAAGGAAGCTGCGGTGGAATGGAATGAAAATGGACTCCATGCCGCCACGCTGGACCGCACCATGCAGTCAGTCTGGGAAGGACAGCCGACCACCATCCTTAAATGGTTCCAGAAATACCGCCCTGACGTACTTGAAAAGACACGCTGGGTTTTCATGTGCAAGGACTATATCCGTTTCCGCCTGACCGGCGAAGCCTACGGCGAAATCACCGACATGTCCGGCTGTTCGCTCATGAACGTGCGCGACGTCTGTTATGACCGGGAGCTGCTTGAGGAAATGGGGCTTGACGATATTTACGACAAGCTGCCGCCGCTGCGCTACGCCGGTGAAATCTGCGGCTATATCACTGAAGAAGCGGCTGCGCTTACCGGTCTCAATCCGGGAACGCCGGTAGCCGGAGGTACCATGGATATTCATGCATCGGCCATGGCAGTGGGAACAACGGACGTGGATACCATGTGCGTGGTCGCCGGAACCTGGAGCATTAACGAATACATAAGCAAAACACCGGTCACCGACATGGATCTGTTTATGACGTCCATTTACCAGATTCCCGGCTACTGGATGATTATGGAAGGAAGCCCGACATCGGCCAGCAACCTGGAATGGTTTCTGACTGAAATCCTGCAGGATGTGGATCTGCACAGCAAGGATGTCTACGAATACTCCAATGACTGCGTGGAACTGGCCGGCGAAGCGGACTGCGGCCTGACCTTCCTCCCCTTCCTGTTCGGGTCCAACGCCGACATTAACGCCAAAGGCGTTTTCATCGGCCTGCAGTCCTGGCATAACCGCGACAATATGCTGCGTTCGGTCTATGAAGGCATTGTTTTCTCGCACCGGCGCCATATCGAAAAACTGCTGCGCTTCCGGGAAGCTCCCAAGGTGATCCGGATGGCGGGCGGCGTTGCCAAGTCAAAGATCTGGGTGCAGATGTTCGCAGATGTGCTGCAGGTTCCGATCGAAGTCGCCCGCTCCCAGGAACTGGGCGCACTGGGTTCGGCAATGTGCGCGGCAGTCGCTGCGGGAGCCTTCGACTCCTACAAGGACGCCTGCGACTCCATGGTGCATATTATGTATACCGCACAGCCGGATCCCACGAAAAAAGCAGTCTACGACAAAAAATACGCCCGTTTCCAGAAGCTCATCGAAACACTGGATCCGGTCTGGGGCGAACTCTACGGCACAGACGCGGATTGATATACGGCCGGAAATACGATAACAGTCAGAAAGAAGCAGACAGTCAATATGGAAAAACTCTACGACGTGGCGATTATCGGAGCCGGGATTACCGGTACCGGAATCGCACACGAGCTGGCAAAATACGATTTGAAAACCGTGCTCCTTGAGCACGGCAGCGACATTGGCACCGGTGCCACCAAGGGCAACGGCGGAGTGGTCCATCCCGGTTACGATCCCCATCCGGGAACACTCAAGGCGCTGCTCAATCCCCGCGGCGCCCGCATGTACCCGCAGCTGGCAAAGGACCTGGGCTTTGGCATCCGCCAGACCGGAACGCTGGTGGTCGCCTACAGCCAGGCGGACCTGAAGAAAGTGGACGAACTGGTGGACAACGGCCGCCGCAACGGTGTGTCCGGGGTGGAACGCATCGACGCGGCGCAGCTGCACAACCGGGAACCGGAAATAAGCCCCAGTGCTCTGGGAGCACTGCTGGCCCACACCACCACCATGGTCGATTCCTTTGAAGTGGCGATCGCCTTTGCGGAAAACGCGGTGGACAACGGCTGCGACCTCCGCCTCAATGCAGAAGTCACCAGTATTACAAAGGACGAAGACGGAAATTTCACGATCACCGCTAACAGCGATCCCGGAAGCTTTTTCCGCTGCCGCTATATCGTGGATGCTGCCGGCATTCACGCGGATGATGTCGCGTCCCTTGCGGGTATCGGCGAATACAGGGTTCAGGGCCGCCACGGCAATCTGATCGTCCTCGACAAGAAGACCGATACCCCCATTCACACCGTTATGTTCCCCTGCCCGGGTCCGGACACCAAAGGGATCGCCGTGATCCCGACTGTTTCCGGAAATTACCTGATTGGCTCCACCGCCACCATGCGCGGCGACAAGGAAGATGTCTCCAATGATGCAGAGGGCGTTGAAGAACTGCTTCAGGGAGCTGTCCATCTGCTGCCGCATTTTGACCGCCGCACCGTGATCCGCACCTTTGCCGGACAGCGTCCGGTAGCGTTGGACAATGATAATGACTTCTATATAAAGGCATCGGAAACAGAACCTCATTTTATCCACGCCGCCGGGATCCAGAGCCCGGGCGTAGCCAGCTCCCCCGCCATCGCCGAATATGTGCGAGATCTGCTGGCTGATGCCGGCCTGGATCTGAAGGACCGGCCCGGCTACCGCCGTTACCGCAAACCCATTGATGATTTCTCCTCACTTACAGTCGGGGAACAGGATGCGCTTATTGCCAGTGATCCGGCTTTTGGCCGCATCGTCTGCCGATGTGAAACAGTCACCGAAGGCGAGATCCGGGAAGCCATCCGCCAGACGGTAGGGGCACGCACGGTAGAAGGCATCAAGCGCAGAACCCGTGCCGGCATGGGACGCTGCCAGGGCGGCTTCTGCCAGTTCCGGGTCATGAAGATTCTGGCAGACGAACTGGGTGTACCGGAAGAAGACATTATGTTTGAACAGGCTGCTTCTCCGGTACTTTACGGCAAAATGAAAGGAGGCAGATCATGAAAGAAATGAATGTTCAGGTCGCTGTGATCGGCGCAGGTCCTGCAGGACTGGCCGCAGCACTCTCTGCCCATGAAAAAGGTGCCTCTGTGATAATTGTCGAACGCAGCGACAAAGCCGGCGGCATCCTTAACCAGTGCATCCATTCCGGTTTCGGCCTTCAGATTTTCGGCGAGGAGCTGACCGGCCCCGAATACGCGGAGCGTTATATAGACCGGGTCGCAGAAGCCGGGATTCCGGTGCTGACCGGCGCCATGGTGACCGATATTTCAAAAGACCGTACCGTCACAGCCATGACAGAAGACGGCATGCTGCGCATCCACGCCGGAGCAGTGGTTCTGGCCATGGGCTGCCGCGAACGGACCCGCGGTGCTATTAAGATTCCTGGCGACCGCCCTGCCGGTGTCTTTACCGCAGGACTGGCCCAGCGTTATGTCAACATGGAAAACCTGAAACCCGGAAAACGCGTCGTGATCCTGGGCTCCGGAGATATAGGCCTGATTATGGCCCGGAGGCTGACTCTGGAAGGCATTGAAGTCGCGGGCGTGTACGAGCTGATGCCTTATCCCAACGGACTGTACCGCAATATCATAAACTGCCTGGAGGATTTTAATATCCCCCTGCACCTGTCCACGACCGTCACCCGGGTCAACGGCAGAGACCGGGTGGAATCCGTCGAAGTCGCCAGGGTGGACGAGCATATGCAGCCAATACCGGGAACAGAAGAAACCGTTCCCTGCGATACCCTGCTGCTTTCAGTAGGGCTTATCCCGGAAAACGAGCTGTCGGAAAAAGCCGGCTGCTCCCTCAATGCCGTTACCAACGGACCGGTAGTGACCGAAGATCTGGAAACCACGACACCGGGGATTTTTGCCTGCGGCAACGTCCTGCACGTCCACGATCTGGCAGACAACGTTACGAAGGAAGCGGAACAGGCCGGTGCGGAAGCAGCCGGATACGCGATGGATCCGGACCAGAACAGGCATCAGGACAGCTGCTATCCAGTCATTCCGGAAAAGCCGGTCCGCTACACGGTTCCCGCGGTAGTCAGCATAAATCCGCGGGAAACGGTGCGCTTTAAATTCAGAGTCGGGAGCCCTGTGGACCATGCCAGAGTCAGGATTACCTGCGGAGACCGGATTCTGTATGAAAGCAGAAAACCGAAATCCTTTATTCCCAGCATCATGGAAGAAATTGATATCAGGCCCGCACAGTTCGATGCATCCGCAGCCGGAACAGCAGATGATGAACAGCCTGCTGCAGAAGCAGGAGCTCAGCCGCAAGCTGAAAACAGGCCGGTCATCACCATCAGCCTGATTCCGGACGAATCGAAAGACGCAAAACCGGCTCCAGCGACAGAAAATGCAAAACCGGCTTCAGAAACAGGAAATGCAAAACCAGCTGCAGAGACAGTCACTGCAAAACCCGAAAAGGAGGCACAGCTGTGAACGAAAGAAACATCAGGACCGTGAGGATGTGCTGCACCACCTGCCCCAACGGCTGCGCGCTGACTGTACAGGCAGATGGCAACAGGGTTCTCTCGGTTGAGGGCAATACCTGCAAACGCGGTATCACCTTTGCAGAGCAGGAGCTGGTCTGTCCGAAACGAATGCTCACCAGCACAGTGCTGCAGATCACAGAGAACGGCAGGACACAGAAGGGCAATACTGAACACCTGATTCCGGTCAGAACAGCCGCGCCTGTTCCCCGTGAAAAGATGATGGCGATCATGCAGGAAATCCGTGAACTGAGGATTCAGGAACCAGTCCGCACCGGCGATGTGTTAATCCGGAATGCGGCGGGAACCGGCATTGACGTAATTGCCTGCAGAACGTTTGCATAACCGGTACAGGCAGAATAGAATAGAAACCAGAATAGAATAGAAATCAGAATAGACAGATGGAGGAGTAAAACATGCTGGTCACTTTAAACGAAATTCTCAACGTGCCCGAAGGACAGGCCGTCGGCGCTTTTGACGTAACCGGGCTTCCGGAGCTGCGCGCCATTATTGACGCGGCGGAAGAAGCTCAGGTCCCTGTGATCCTGTCGCTGGCGGAACTGCATTTCGGAATTGCACCGCTGGAACTGATCGCACCGTCTATGATGGAAGCCGCAAGGGCTGCCTCTGTCCCGGTGTGCGTGCATCTGGATCACGGTGTAAATCTGGAAACGGTACAGAAAGCGCTTGACCTGGGATTTACTTCGGTCATGTATGACGGGTCTGCTCTTCCCTACGAGCAGAATATCGCCAATACCAGAGCTTCTGTGGAAATGGCGAAAAAAACCGGTGCTTCCGTGGAAGCAGAACTGGGACGGATGCAGTCGGACGAAGGACACACCGGAAAAATTGATCAGGATCTGAAGCCGGAGGATTATTACACAGTTCCATCCGAAGCACAGGATTTCGTGGACAAAACCGGGGTCGACGCACTGGCTATTTCCTTTGGCACCGCGCACGGCGTTTACAAAGCAGAACCCAAACTGGACTTTGACCGCATTGCCCAGATTAAGGAAGCCACCGGAATTCCGCTGGTGATGCACGGCGGTTCGGGTGTTTCCGACGATGATTACCGCAAGGTCATTCATGCAGGCATTAACAAGATTAACTACTATACCTATATGAGTATGGCAGGCGCTCAGGCTGTCAAAGAGCTGATCGATGAAAAGGGAATTGACGGAATGCGCTTTGACCAGATGGAAGAAGCGGCACGCCAAGCCATGCAGAAGGATGTGGCCCATGCCATGGCTGTTTTCAGCGGCAGCAGCCATTAGCAACCGGGTTATCGATTACAGTCAGAAAATTGCGGTTATCCGGGGATCAACAGTCAATATTTATCCGATTTAATGAATGAACAACGTTGACAAAGCGTGTCTCGCTGAATATACTAATCACAACCTGCGTTGCGGCTTTTGCTGTCGGACGCAAAGTCGTGATGCCAAAACAGGAGGCACAATGAGTAAAACCGGCTTTGTAATCGTCTCGCACAGCGAAAAACTGGCAGATGGACTAAAAGATATTCTCGAAGAAATGAACCAGGACCATGCAGTGGAAATACGTGCTGCAGGCGGAACCGGAGACGGACGGATCGGGACCAACGCTGTAAGGATCATGGAAGCGATCGAAGATATTCAGGATTGTGACAATATTCTCTGTTATGCGGATCTTGGAAGCTCAATTCTGTCTGCAGAAACCGCCATTGACATGCTGGACGAAGATCTGGCTAAAAAAGTACAGATTGTAAACTGTCCGCTGGTCGAAGGAGCTTTTCTGGGTGTGGTTCAGGCACCCGCAGCAAAGAATGCAGAGGAAATTATCAAGGCCTCGCAATCCGCTTCACAGATGAACAAGGTACAATAGTTGAAATACAAAAAATTGAAATACAAAAGCCCGGATTACTCCGGGCTTTTTATATGCCTGTTTTTCTGTAAAATGCGAACAGAGACCGCATGGGTTCGAAACGGTCTCTGCTTCAGGAGGTTGATGTCTGTTGGTAGTGTCCGACATCTATACCTTGATTATAGTCCTTTTGTTGCCCGGGTAAACGATAATAATCGGGGTATCCCGGATAATAATTCATCCTGAATAAAAGGGTCCTGAGGCCGTTCAGATTAAACCGCTATCGTCCGGATGCTATCGTCCGGATGATTTGCTCCAAGTCCGGATCAAGCTCCTGTCCGTCTGAATCAGGCCAGGTCTTCCCCGTTGCTGGCAATAACCTTCTTGTACCAGCCAAAGGACTTCTTTTTCCTGCGGGACAGATCCCCGCTGCCATCGTCGTATTTATCCACATAGATAAAGCCATAGCGCTTGGCCATTTCCCCTGTCGATGCGCTCACGAGGTCAATGCAGCCCCAGGGCGTATAGCCTCTGAGATCGACACCGTCCTCCACAGCTTCTTCCATCTGGGCAATATGCTGTCTGAAATAGTCGATCCGGTAATCATCGTCAATGGTTCCGTCCGCTTTCAGTTCGTCGTAAGCACCCAGTCCGTTTTCCACCACCATAATCGGGATCCGGTAACGGTCATAAATCTCATTCAGCGTCCAGCGCAGTCCCTTCGGGTCAATCTGCCAGCCCCAGTCACTGGTTTCCAGATACGGGTTTTTGGCACCGCCAAGAATATTGCCGGTAACCTCTGCCTGCTCCGAATCGACTGTGGCACACATGCTCATATAATAGCTCAGTGTGTAATAATCGATCGTGCCTTCCTTCAGGATCTGCGCGTCTCCGTCTTCCATCTGAATATGGATTCCGTTTTCTGCAAAATAACGGCGGGCAAACGCCGGATATTCGCCGCGCACCTGAACGTCCGAGCACAGCCAGTTCTTAATGCGCATTTCTTCCTGCGCCAGCAGTATATCATCCGGATTGCAGGTAAGCGGGTAAGTCGTCAGGAATACGATCATGTTGCCCATTTCAAACCGCGGATACTTCTCATGCGCGAGTTTGACAGCCAGAGCCGATGCCACCAGCTGATGATGCACCGCCTGAAAGCGGGCCTGGGGACTGTCCGGAATTTCAGTGATGGGTCCGGAGTAGCCGCGGATGGTCCCGGTAGAAAGGACATTGCCCATTGGCGAGGTTCCTGAGTTGATTTCATTAAAGGTAAGCCAGTACTTCACCTTATCCTGATAACGGTCAAACACGACAGCGACGTAGCGCATGAACAGCTCAATGACTTCGCGGCCTTCCCAGCCGTTGTATTTTTCCACCAGCGCGTAGGGCAGTTCGTAATGCGAAAGCGTCACCAGCGGTTCAATCCCGTACTTTGCGAGCTCGTCAAAGACATCGTCATAGAATCTGAGTCCTGCTTCGTTGGGTTCTTTTTCCATACCGGTCGGAAAAATCCGGGTCCAGTTTATCGAAAGGCGGAAGGTTTTAAATCCCATTTCCGCAAACAACGCGATATCTTCTTTATAGTGATGGTAAAAATCAATGGCTTCATGACTCGGATAGAAAGTTCCGTCCTCTATCTCTGTGGTCACCCGTTTGGGAACTATAGCGGTTCCGCCGGTGCACATGTCGGGAACGGACGGTCCTTTCCCGTCTGCATCCCAGGCTCCTTCAAACTGATTGGCGGCAGTAGCCCCGCCCCATAGAAAATCTTTACGAAATGGCATAATCTCTCTCCCTGTTGAAATTCAAACAGCCATGCCGGGTTTCAGCCCCGGCACGAAACTGTGGAAAACTGCTGATCTAACCCGTTTTTACCGGATTACCGGATAATGGTAATAATCTTGTCACCCGCGCGTACCGGGCCCTTCGTTTCTTCAACGATATCCAGGTAAGCCGGGGTATTGGTAATGATTACCGGTGTTTCAATTGGATAGCCGGCTTTTTTAACCGCATCCAGATCCACACTGACAAGCTTCTGTCCTTTTTTAACCGTATCACCCTGTTTGATATGGGCTTTGAAATACTTCCCGTTCAGTTCTACTGTATTGATGCCGATATGGACCAGAATTTCTGCCCCTTCCGGTGTGGTAATGCCGATGGCGTGGAGCGTCGGAAACAGTGTGGTGACAACACCGTCTGCCGGTGCATAAACTTCACCTTCCGTCGGACGGATGGCACATCCTTTTCCCAGTGCTCCGCCTGCAAAAACTTCATCCGGAACATCGGCCAGGTCAATGACTTCTCCGGCAGCCGGAGCGTCGATTTCGATGGTACCGACCAGGTTTTCACCTGCAGCAGCTCCGGCTGCAGCGGTCTTGCCAAATTCTTCCTCGTCAATCTGTTCTGCCTGTTTATCATCCTTATACAGGAAGAATGTAGCCACAAAGGAGACCAGTGCTGCAATCGCACAGCCGATGACGATGTTGTTGCCGTCGCTGATTCCCTGCGCATAGAATGACGGGAAAGCAAAGACACCCATACCGCCCATGATTTTCATGACTACGCCGGAAGCGCCGATCCAGGCACCGCCGACTGCAGCGCCGATACAGGAAATGGCAAAATATTTGATCCGCGGCAGTGTAATCCCGTAAATAGCCGGTTCGGTAACCCCGAAGATCCCTGAAATCCAGGCCGGAAGTGCATTGTCTTTGAGATTTTCATCTTTTGTTCTGAGCCAGATTGCAAATACAACAGCTGTCTGCGCAAATGATCCCGGCATGTACAGAGAGCCGATCGGAGAGAATCCTACCGTTGCCAGACTGGAAATAAGAACGGCTACGAGTCCCTGATGAACCCCGAAGATAACGAGTATCTGCCACAGACCCGCCATGAGGATACCGGCCAGGATCGGACTCACACCGTAAGCTGTCATAATCCCGCTGCTGATCCAGTTGGAAATGGTGTTGGCGACCACGCCGATAAAGCAGAAGCCCAGCGGAACACAAATAATCATGACCAGCATGGGGGTCATAAAGCCCTTCACGACATCCGGAATGACTTTATCCAGTTTTTTCTGCATCCATGCGCCCAGAAGTGAGGTGAAGATAATAGGCAGAACCGTTGAGGTATAGGTGACGTTAATGGTCATCCCGAATACGTTCAGGTCCACACCCTGGATGGTCGGATACATCATGGCCGCACCGATCAGAGCGCCCAGATACGGTTTTCCGCCCAGCTTCTTAAAGCAGGAGAAGCCCAGCAGGACCGGGAAGAAATAGAACAGCGCATCACCGCAGGCATAGAGAATCTGATACAGTCCCTGCGTTTCGCTCATCCAGCCCAGGAAGACAAACAGCGAAAGGAAGCCCTTGATCATCCCGCCTGCGCACAGAATCGAGATAATCGGCCCGAATACACCCGTGATAAAGTCCAGTACGGCCGCGCCCGCACTCAGCTTCTTCTTTTCTGCCGGAGCTCCGTCCGCGATTCCCGCCTGTTCGACGATTTCCGCATAGACATCCTGCACCTGATTGCCGATAACCACCTGGTACTGTCCCGCGGTCTTCATGACCGTTACCACGCCTTTGGTGTTCTTGAGAACATCGGTGTTGGCCTTGCTTTCATCCTTCAGATTGAAACGAAGCCGGGTCACACAGTGCGTGAGCGCGCCAATGTTTTCTTTGCCGCCCACATTTTCAATAATGATGCCTGCCAGATCTTTGTACTTACCCATAAATTTTCCCTCCGGGTTTTGAATAATAAAACAGAATGGAATTTACAGGTTTGGCCAACTTAATGTCACCATCCATTTATTTAAGAAGCGGTTGTCTGCTCTGAGCGGTTAAAAGGCGGAAACTCTTTACTGTCTCCTGTCTTTTCACCCGCATCTGATCAGACTGACCTGCTTTCTCTTACAACTTTTGCAATATGCACCGTCAGATACAGTGCTTCTTCATTTTCCAGCTTGTATTGATATTTGTCTTCGATAAAATCGCTGATACGGAGCGTACATTCGTACATATCCGGATACTTCTCGATAATCATCTGAAACAGCTCGTCGTTGTCGTCTGTATAGCCTTTACCGGTAAAGATCCGTTCCGCGAAAAACCGCAGATGCGTCATAAAACGGTAGTAAGCCAGTGAATCTTCATCGTAGACAATATTAAAATGATATTTGACTATGTTTAGAATCTCTGTGATGACCCGGGTAATACGGATCACCGTGCCCAGGTCTGTGTCCATTTCTGCATTCACCAGATGGGTGGCGATGGTAGCCGCTTCGTTGTCATCAAAAGCAGCGCCGAAACGGACATTCATGCGGCGGACGATTTCCCTTGCGGTTCTGAATTCGTCCTTGTAAAGGCGTTTCATATCCCAGAGCATGGTATTGTTTATGTAAGCTCCGGCCTCTGCCCGTTCCTTGCAGGTATTGATATGGTCAATCAATGTGACATAGACGGTATTGCTCAGATTTTTGCCCAGATCCATTTTCGCAAAATTGATCATCTCTTCTGCAAAATCGAACTCGGACATATCCATATCGCCGAGCAGCCGGATAAAATGGCTGTCGCGTTCACCATCACCCAGTGTGAAGGTTTTATCGATTTTTGATTCGTCTATGGTCTGCCCGGCCTTTGCTTTGAATGCCAGCCCCCGCCCCATGACGATGATTTCCCCGCCGTCTTTATTTTCGGTAACGACGACATTATTGTTGAGAATCTTTTTGATTTCCATGCTTCCCCTGTTATGACTATCTGTCCATGAAAACCCTGAAAAGGGTACAAAAAAACCACTTTGAAAAAAAGATGTACAAGTGTAAATCCATTTTGCAAAGTGGTTTAGCGTGCCGCAGCACTCACTATCCTTAGTGCATTTATAGTATAACAAGTCTGTAAACTTATGTCAAGTTAAAAGCAGGCAGAAAATTCATAAGTGCTAAACAGAAACCGATAAATAAAAAGACACAGACGTTAGTCTGTGTCGTAAAAGTCGAATGGTGGAGATTAGGGGACTTGAACCCCTGACCTTCTGACTGCCAGTCAGACGCGCTCCCAACTGCGCCAAACCCCCACAAGATACTTTTCTATAATACGGGAATTCCCTGTCTATGTCAAGTATCTGGCAGCTGTTTCAATTTTTATTTCTTTGATGCTTTTTCCAGAACCATATAAGAATCGAAATGGCTGTAATGCCAATCCCCAGATAAACGAGGATTTTATACCAGTCCACTGCGGGTTGAACATTGGTGTTTGCTTCTTCATAGGGGATCCTGTGTCCTGTCACAAGCAGACGATGATCATTGATACCTACAGGGGTACACGTAAGCAGTGTAACTAAATCCTGATCCGGTTCAATCGAAAACCAGCTGGTATCATTTGGTTCCACAATACGAATATCATCGATTTGATAAGCCATTTTATTGTCAAGAACGGTGATAAAGAACTGATCGCCTGTTTCAAGCTTAGTCAGATCAGTAAACAGTTTTTTATCCGGCAAACCGGAATGTCCGGTCAACACTGCATGCGAACCATTTTCACCGACAGGCAGAGATGATCCGATCAGATGACCTGCTCCAACATTTAAAACTTCATCGCTTGTGCCATGAAAAACAGGCAGATTCACATCTATTTTGGGAATCTCGATAAATCCCATAACGCCGCTGATATTATCAGCAGATGTCACATTTAAAATATCATAATAGCCCTTATCAACACTTTCCTGCTGTGTTCCTGAACTAAAAGGGTCTATAAGCACGGTTGGGTTAAGACTGGCATTATAACTGCTTGCTGCAGCTAACTGGCTGTTCTTGCTGGCCGCATCTGTTGCTGCATTATTAGCTTCATAGCTTTGCTGAGCTTCACTGGCCATTTTTGAATACATATAATTTGCATAAATCGGATAGAGAAGCAGAAGACTCCCTGCAACAAAACATATCACGATTAGTATACTCATTAATTTGGACTTAAAATTATTTGTCATAGTCAGATCTCAAATGCTCAAAGTCATCTGTTTTTCTTTTCGCTGCTCATTCGCTGTTTTCTTTTTTTAACCCAGCGCCAGATTCCATATAAAACCAGCAAAACAAGAATAACAAATACAGCTGCCTGATACCAGTCTATCGCTTTGGAGACATTCTCGCTCTCTTCGGTATATGGAACACGATGCCCTGTGACCAGTAATCTGTGATCATTAATGCCATAAGGTGTACAGGTAATAAGTGTAACCTGATCCTTATCCGGATCAATTGAAAACCAGGAAATATCGTCTGGTTCAATGACTTGAATGCTGTCTACCTGATAAGCCATTTTATCACCCAGTACAGTAATAAAAAACTCATCACCCGTTTCAAGCTTTGTCAAATCGGTAAAAAGCTTCCGGTCAGGAATACCCGTATGCCCTGTTAAAACCGCATGAGTACCATTGCCGCCGATCGGTAATGAAGATCCGATCATGTGGCCTGCACCATTATAAAGGACCTGATCGCTGACTCCATGAAAAACAGGAAGATTCACGTCGATTTTTGGTATTTCTATAAAACCCATAACTCCTTCTATATTATCAACAGTGCTGATATTCAGTGTATCGTAATAAATAGCGGAATCATCAGAATCGGAAGAACCACCGAAAGGATCAGATAGAACAGTTGTAGTAAGCGAAGCATTGTATTCCCTGGCCCGTTCCAATTGAGCCTGTTTGGATGCTTCATCAGTTTGTTCATTGGAAGCCTGATACTGTTCTTGAGCTTCTCTGGCATATTTGGCATACATATAGTTTGTATAAAGCGGGTACAGAAGAAGCAATACACCCGCTGTGATCATCAGTCCGATCAGAAAACTGTATATTCTATTTTTTGCCTGCTTTTTCATTCTTAAATTATAACATGAACCCTGTTCATAAAAAAAACTAAAGCCCGGAGGGGCTTTAGTCCTTTTTAATGTTGATTATGCGTTATGTGCTCTCTTCTTCATGAGGAAAAATCCGCCGCCAATGAGTGCAACACCAGCAACAGCGATCAGGGCAATACCTGTGCCGCCAGTAAGAGGCAGAAGCGGTTTTTCGTAGTTCTGCATGGTTACAACAGCATGCGTATCACTGCCATCAAGACTTTTTGTCGTTCCGGCAATCGTTGCTTTCTGTTCTGTCGGATTAATGACATATCCTTCAACTGTCTTTGTTTCTTTTACAGTGTATTCTCCGTCTCCCAGTCCATCCAGGACAATTTTTCCGTTTGCATCAGTTACTGCGGTTTGACTGTAATTGTTCGGGCCGGTAATTGTAAAGGTTACGCCTTCAAGTGCTGCGCCGGCTTTACCCGTCTTGTTAATCGTCAGATTACCGGTTGTTACGTCAGCAGTATCGAATGCTGTGATTTCACCAGCGCTATTTGTATAATTGAAGACTACAGTCATTGTATTCTGATAGTCGACACCGGCTGTTGCTTCATCAGTCAGTGTAACATCATAGGTAACTACAAGAGTTTTATTACCTGCTGCGTAGGCTTCTTTGATCTTAGCTATACCTGCATCGAGAAACATCAAAGAAAAATCATTATTATAATAACCGTAGCTATAAGGAATTTCCGTATCCCCCATTTTAACGACAATATTACTGGGGAGACTAAGGCCGTCATTCTGTTTGTCAACAAGATCCAGTACTGTAACCTGGTCTGTGGTTTCCGGTAATGTAACAGTGGCTGTATAGTGAATGGTTTCTCCGGCAGCGGCTACTTCGTAAGTATCGTTGGCACTGTTATTTGCTGTTACCTTATCAATACTGATTGCAGGCGTTGTCGGTACATTTTTCGGGTAGACATATACAGTATTGGTTGTTGTTCCTTCTGTTGTTGTATACGGAAGAACGACAAAGAACGGAACTGATTTGTCTTGAACTGTTGAATTTGCAGCAGATTCACAGACATAGTAGACCTTATTTCCGAGCCCGGTCCATGTGATCTGGCCACTGGAGTCTGTTTTTGCTGTCGCTACCTTTGCCCAGGATTCATTCGCTTCTGTCGGTACAACTTCAGGAACCTGGTTTGTGCCATCACCGATGCCTGCGTACGCTTCCTGGGTGATTCCGGTATCGTAGATTGAAAACTCGATTCCGCCCATTGTCTGTTTGCCCGTAATATCCTGTTGTGAACCGTCACCGCCGTATGTAAGCTCAGCTTCTGTACCCTTCAGTTTAGTCAGGACAATGGAATTTGCTCCATTACCACATGAGCCGCCTCCTACACCTGGGTCTGCAGCAAACGCTGCACTCGGAATCATCGCTACGATCAGTGCCAGGGCTACTAACATCGTGCCGATACGTGTGAAATACTTTTTCATGAGAATTCCTTTCTTTCTCTGTGAAATACATCTTCCTCTGCACTTATATGCTTTTCGAATACCTGCGGCGATTCTTAAACACCGTCTATATTCGTATAAACCCACACCACGGAACTGCGATGAGGCTTTATAGTCTTCTTAAGTTGACCGGAACGGGAGTACGTCCCGGTCTTTTTAATTAATCGTGTGCCGCCTTGTTTTTTCTGCGGACTGTAATAACTACTACCCCGCCTGCAATCAGGCAGATCCCGATCAGAACTGCTGCAAGGTTCGTTCCCGTCAGCCCGGTATAAACCGGATTGGAAGGCGTCGGCGTAGGAGTCGGTGTCGGTGTAGGAGTCGGTGTCGGATATTCGACAACATTCTTCGGATAAACCTGAACATTATACACATATCCGTCGCCTGCATCGTTGGTCATCGGCATAAGAAAGACAAAATTCGATGATTTGTCTTTGACATAGCTTGGTGCTGCGGTTTCCTTCACAAAATAGAAACCTTCTTCAAGATCCGTGAATTTCACAACACCGTCTGAACCAGTTGTCCCGGTCTGAACCGGTTCGATTTTCTGTTCCGCCAGCAGTGCAGAGATTTTATCTCCCTGATCCTGCAGTGTCGAGAAATCGTAATTATCAAACTGATCCTGGTTGTTAAACAGGCTTTCCAGCCCAGGGGTAACCGTGTAGATGTTGTCCCCGTAGAGAGCCAGCCGGTAGACTTCAAATGTAACGTCCGGAATTACTTTCTGCGCTTCCGAATCTTCATACTTGGTAATGGTCAGGCTCCCGGTCCGCACTTCATCGCTGAAGTCTGCGGCAAATGCCGCTGCCGGGAATGCTGCCAAAACCAGTGCCAGAACCAGCGTAAGAGCTGAGAGTCTTTTAAGTAACTGTTTCATTATTTCAGACCCCCTTTTCTGACTTTACTGTCTTTATAAACGAAGAATCCCGCACATCCAAGAGCTGCGATTCCTGCAATGACCAGCCACATCGCCTGATTATTGCCGCCGGTTAACGGCAGCGAAGGCTGTACGTAGTTCTTAACCGACAGTGTCAGTTTATCGTTCTTCATACTAAAGGAAGCCTGAGTCGGATTATCTGTATATTCTGAAGCTCCCGATGCCTTCCCCTGCAAGGTGTAAACCGGACTGTCTCCTGTCAGTGTATAGCTGAATTTATAAACCGTGTTATCCATCACATAACCTGACGGTGCTGCGGTTTCCATAATATAGTAATCAGTGTTCTGTGCGTATGACTTCGTCAGTTTTATCGCATCACTGCCGCTGGTTACTGTTTCAAGCAGTTCAGGTGTAGTCCCTGAAATCGTGGGGTCAGTGCTGTAAATATTGAAGACTGCGCCGGAAACAGCCGTTACCCCCAGTCCATCTGTTTTCAACAGATACAGATCTTTAGTCGTAAGGATGTCACTAAATGTGACTACCGGTTCGCTCCCGGCAGTAATCGATGGCCAGGTGCCTGTTACAGGAGACGTCGTGGTATCACTGGTAGCAATTGCGATTGTATTCTCAGTTGTCGTCATCTTTAAGGCATAGACAGTATTGTCAATATCGTACCCGTTCGGTGCACTGGTTTCTTTTATGAAATAAGTCGTATCCAGTGTAAAATCAAACGGAGTAGATGAAGCGCCTTTCGTATCTTTATCGTACTGATAGAAAAGAACACCATCACTGTCACTTGAGGAAACAGCAACTGCTACCGGATCGCCTGTGCAGGCATAATTGTTCCATACCTGATACGTGGTACCCGGAAGTGCTTGTTCATTTTCGCTGACTTTAGACAGAAGCAGCTGACGCGTACTGGGGTTGTTGGGAACATCCAGTTTCAGGACTGCTTCAGTTCTGTTATCTGCCGTTACACTCTCAGGCGAAACAACTGTAATAACCGGCTTGTGATCCACATAAGTAACCGTAAAATGTATCTCGTCTGTAAGTCCTTCATATCCGGACGGAGGAACTGTTTCCTTCAGAACATAATATCCGATTGTCGGATATTTACTGAACGAATAAGTGCCGTCCTTATTATCGTTCGAACTGATACCCGTATCACCGGATGTAATCTCATAGTCTGAACCTGTGCGATACAGTGTAAATGTTGCGCCGCTCAAAAGTTTATCCGGATTTGTCGAGTCTGTCTTGGTGACAACCAGAGAACCCGCGCCTTTAATCTTGATCGTCGGACTGGTATAAGTCAGCGACTGCGTGACTCCATTCAAAATTCCGGTTGCTCCGTTTGTCGGCTGATTCGTGGCAAAATCATGGAGTCCTTCTCCCGTCAATCCGGTATTTTGATCAAAGGCATCCGCATATCCCTGTGACGACACTTTCACATTAAAGGAGAACTTCAACGTATCACCCTCACCAAGCGTCACTCCGTTTAATATGACCTTTGCCGTCTGTACGCCGGCATCATCTGTGCTGAATGACAGGGTATACTGTGTACTATCAAGAAGGGTATCATTTTTTGTTACTTCTGCACCCGACTCGCTTACATCCGTAAATTCCACACTGCTCGTAAGCGGATCCGTAATTGTAGTTTGTGAAAGAGCGAATGTTTTCGTAGCGATATCTTTGAAAACCTCATTCAAATCACTGGCATCAGCAGCTGCATAATAACGGGTTGACCCCAGATTAGACAATGCTGCCGGGGGGTCCACTTGAATTCCAAATCCAATAGAATAATAGGACAAGCCAGGGCAATTCTGTTTAAAAGCAGCTGTGTAACTGTTTGTATAGCTGATTACCTTTTTATCGGTAGTACTGAAAGTTCCATCTGGATACTGTGTTGTTCCACCCCACGCTGTATAAGCACAGCTCGGGTACCCGTCACTGAAGAAGACCATCACTTTGTTTCTATCAGGATAAGTCTGTGTACTCTTTGAGTACTGCGTATAAGCGAGATTCAGTCCGGCACAATAATTGGTTCCGGCCGTAATACTCATATTATTGGCAGCAGTAACAAGCGCTGCAGAATTCGAACTGAAGTCTGAAAGAATTTTGGAGGAAGTACCCTTTCCCGTGTTAAACTGAATAATCGTTATCCGGTTTTCACTATTAGCCGCTAGTATCTGTTGAATAAATCCATCCTGATAACTCGCAGCTGATGTTCCTCTGACAGCCTCTTTCAGACCAGTTAAGTGACCACTCATACTCCGGCTGGTATCCAGAACCAGAATATAATCAGTAGGAACTGAGATTGACCCGTTTTTTCCATCGACACTCATAGTAATCCGGTAAGTGTCGTCCTGACCATCTACCGGAGCAATTGTCTTGGTTCCGGTAAGCGTGTGACTGTCCGCTGAATCGGTTGCATCAACCGTCTGTTCTTCACTGGTTCCGTCTGTAGACGAACCTGCATGATCATCTGCCATTACGCTGGGCAGTGCAGAAAAGATCATCAGTACGACCAGCAGCGCTGTCAGCAGTCGTCTGCCTGTCACTTTTCGCATTTTTTTATTTCCCATATGCAAAATTCCTTTCTTTGGGAATGTTCCGTCTCTGTAAATCATTCAGACGGCAGCCGAAATTTCCGACGATTCCGTCCCAATCCGTTTGGCCGGAAATCTGTCCAATCGAAGCTTCAGACTTTTTAACTTGGCTTATACCGATTGATGAACTAATTTTATACTTACACCGGGCAACTGTCAAAGTTTTAAGTTATTATTCGGACCTTCTGCGAACAAATTCTGAACATTGCATAAACCTGGTTAATCCTGTTTTTTACCATGCAAACATTGTTATTCATGAAGTTAATATAGTTTATAAATGTTATATATCTCCTATTTTCTATTTATGTTGACTTATTAATAGTATTTTTTATATTTTGTTTTTTCACTCATTAAGCTTTGCCTGAGTTAAACGTTTGACAAATAGATGAAATCGTAGTCAACTTTTTCATTTATTTACATAATTATACTATTTAAATAATGCTTACTCTAATAGTTTGTATTTATCCTTGATATTTACCTGTATTTAATCTTTAATTGTTCCGCTAATGTGGATTTTCTGTTCCGGAACAGCCTTTTTTTGACTTCCAGTCTTAAAACCCTGCGTTTTGTTCCTCAAACAGAGTATAATTAATCTCGATGTATTCTAATTTATCAGAACGTTTTCTATGAATCTATAACCCTTTTGGGTGATTTTTCCGTTTTAACGCAATTTTCATTAAAAAAAAGAGGCGGAAACTGCTTGTTTCGCCTCTGATATCCAGGTTTCCCCGGATTTATACGCTGTAAATCTTTTTCCGCATCAATAATGTCATCAATGAAAAAAGATTGTTTTGCTAATCCACCACTGGCTTGTACCCGGGGTTCTCCCTGGCTTCAAAACAGAGATCTATCAATTCTCTGGTTGTACGCCCCGGTGAAAGCTCCGGGAGACTGTCCCTTTTAAAGAAATCTGCCTCCAGTGTTTCAATGTTTTTCTCAAACTGCCATTCTTCCGGACGGCACAGCATAACCGCCTTGTAAATTGAATAGGGGAAGGGCTTTTTAATATTTCTGGTCCAGTCAAACAGTCCCACCAGCTTGTAAGGCTCTACAGTCATCCCTGCTTCTTCGCGCGCTTCCTTTTTAATATTGTCTGTTACGGAAAGACAGACATCTGCCCAGCCGCCCGGCATGGCCCAGCGGCCGTCAATCTGTTCATGAACCAGCAGAATACTGTCGTCCCTCAGAATCGCGCCACGGACATCCACCTTAGGCGTCTGATAGCCGCGTTCAAACGCAAACAGATCACGGATCTTGTCTTCTCCCGCTTCCGTATAATTCTGCATAATCTCTACCGAGAGGTCACGCAGCTGCCGGTAGCGGTCCAGTTCATACTTATCCTTTGTATAAGTAAGCCCCTGCTGGGCCAGCGCCTGGATTTCTTTGGCCCATGTCAGCCATTTTGGTTCTTCGTAATGTGTCATTCCTAACCTTGAGAATAATTATTTTGTGATTTTCCGACTTTCTGTCTTGATTATACACTATGTGCGATGGTATAAAGAAAGAAGAAAGAAAAACAGGAGGCTTAGACATGGCACAATTTTATAAGACTGAAAAAAATGTTTTCTCTGTTCCGGATGGCGAAAAAGCAGAAGGCAAAGAACTGAAAGCCGGATCTTCGGACGGCGCAAAAGAAAAACACGTCCCGGTCATCAATAAAGAAGGCAATAAAGTCACTGTAAAGGTCGGAGAAGTTCCGCATCCGATGACACCGGAACACTGGATTGAAATGATCGAACTGTTCACGGACAAGGGCAGCTACAGAAAGAACCTGACACCGGACGATAAGCCGGAAGCAGTCTTTATTCTGGATGAAGGCGAAGCTCCGGTAGAAGCATTTGAATTCTGTAATCTTCACGGACTGTTTAAAAAGGAAGCATAAACAGAATGTGACAGGTCAATATAAAAAAACCGGACTGACGGATCGGAGATTTTTCTCCGGTCCGGAGGTCCGGTTTTTTTCTTTAAGCCTATGGTGACTGCCGCCTGTAGTATCATGAACCAATCCTATCATAACCGGTTTTGATCGTTTTGCCTGAAAACACGTTGTTTGATTACGGCCGGTATGAGGTCCGGACGCAGGGCCGGCAGATACGCAAATGTTTCTGAATAAAAAGCCGCCTGATTGCCTCCCTGAGCTTTGGCTCTGTACAGGGAGCGGTCTACTGCTTCGTACAGGCTGTTAAAGTCCGCACCGTCTTCAGGAAAACGGGCTGCACCTATACTTACCGTCACATCCATACTGTCGTTGATCCTGGACTGCAGCAGTCCGGTCAGATCCCGTATACGCTGTTTAAGCTCCTCCGGAGACTCGGCATCCGGAATAAACATGGTGAATTCGTCTCCCCCGAAACGTGAAGTGATGCCGTTTTTACCGGCAGCTGCATCAAGAGCATCTGCTACCCGGCATAAAATTTTATCTCCGAAGTAATGCCCGTACTCGTCATTGATTTCCTTAAAATGGTCAATGTCAATCAGTACAAAAGACCCGTACTGATGCAGGCCGGTTTTCATTTCTGTGGTTAGTCTGTTCTCGAATGCTTTCTTTGTGAGTGCCGTAAAACCGGTGCGGTTAAGCAGTCCGGTCAGCGGGTCATTGTTCGCCTGCTCCCTGAGCCTGAGCTCTGCCAGCTTGCTGCTGTGGATATCGTCAATACGCCCGACAATCCGGTAAACCTCGCCCCGTTCGTCTTCGATCCGGATACTCATGCTGCGGTACCAGCGCGGCAGCTTGCCAAAAAGCCGACCTTCATATTCAAAGGTATAGGCCCCTTCCTGATGCGCAGATCTGAAAAATGCCTTTCTGAACATAAGCAGTTCCGGAGGAAAGGTTCTGTCCTGGCCGTCCGGGTAGCGGAAGAAATGCTCCACTGTCGTTTCAGAACTTACGCCGTTGCGGTTCTGAGCATAGGTAAAGCGGTCATCCACCGTATTGTAGTCGTAGGTTACGACATCACTGTTTTCAGAAAGGAGCCGGTAACATTCTTCCTTCCATTTGCTTTTTCGTTCCCGTTCCACCTGCGCTGTAACGTCAAGAATCGTCAGATAAGCCAGGGTATCACCGGTTTGTTTCTGCTCTACTTTTTTCCCGACAATACGAATCCATACTTCTTTTCCGTCTTTGTGGCGTATACGGCTGCGCATTTCAATCTGCCTGCCCTCCATAAACTCTTTTTCGAGATTTGAAGGGAAATCGTGGATATCCAGTCCGGTGATAGTTCCCTTTTCGTAATCCGGGCGCGCTTCAAAGTCTTCACGGGTAATATCCAGTATTTCACAGCACCGGTCTGAAAGAAAAACAACCTGCGGATCCGGATTAATCCTGTAAATTTCAATACCGGCAGGCAGGGCGTTTATCGTATCTGCCAGAGTCTGGCGGGCTTCCAGCAGATTCTGACGCGCGCGTGTCAGATCGTCAACATCCATAAGTGTGCCGATTGTACGGACCGGTTTTCCTGTTTCGTCGGTAAGCCTGGTAGCCGACATCTGCGTCCAGCGGTAACTGCCGTCTGTCATTTTGAGACGCAGTGTGACTTCCGTATGCTCGTCACGACTGCTCCGCTGTGCAAATTCCGTCATAATATCTGCATCTTCCGGATGGATGCCGCCGGTTCCGCCTTCATTCCTGACAATAATATCCGGCTTAAAGGTGCTCATGGCGTAATTCTGATAATTGTCCGAAGCGTAAAACCTTCCGTGAACCAGATCCCAGTCCAGCACGGTGAACCCCACCTGCTCCACAATAATACGGTAGCGGTCCTGATCCTGCTTCTGTTTTTCCTGTTCTTTTTTACGATCGGTCACATCCGTGAATGTGCTCAGAATCAGTTTCCGGTCGCGTTCGTAATGGAACAGCTGAATAGAACCGGTCGCGGTGTGCAGCTGTCCGTTAGCCGTCAGAAACTGCCGTTCGAAAGGAACAGGCGCATCTGTGGTTATGGCAAGTGCTATATTCTCCCTGACTGATTCACGTTCATATTCGGGAAAAATGTGCATAAGATCCGTGCAGGTGGTTTTGCCTGCAGACTTTTCCGAATCTTCCAGAATATTAACAAAATGGCGGTTCATATAAAGAATATGCGGATCGGGTTCTGCAGTATAGAGGACCACGCCGCACGGCAGATTGTTATAAACTTCCTTTAATGTCTCCAGAGACAAGTCGTCATTCGAAAACATAATGTCCTCCAACTGAATAACATTGACGAAACCATATGTAAAATATACTTATTAAAACATGATTTGCTGATATTGTTGTATATACGGTAAAACATTTTAAATTAACACTCAATCGGAATATTTCTCATGAATGATTAAAAATTCCCTCTTTTATTCTCTCTGTACCCGGTCAACCGCTGCTTCAAGCAAAAAATGACAGTCCCGCCGCCCTGCTGCCTGAATAATCCCATAAAAATACACCGGAAAGACTGCGGGTTCCAGGAGTCAGGCTCCTGTAAGTCTTTCCGGCGTATTTTTGTTTTGCGCATTGAACCGGTGCGGTTGTCTTTTTCTTGCTGCGGTTTCTGCCGTGAACTCTCCCGGGCTGCTGATATTACTGTCACGAACACGGCGCACCGGCGTGCGTAAAACATGCTTGTACAGAGATAATTCTCTAATACACTTCTATTATATTCCGAAACTGTGACTCATTAAGTCTTAATCTGTTCCCTATGCGTTCCCTGTTATTTTTTTCTGCAAATGTTTAAAGTCATCCCAGTTCCGGATTTCTCTGATTATGCGACAATTCAGCAAGAGTTCGTTCCCCCCAGCTGTAATTGGTCATATAAGAACCCTTGAAGCTGTCTGCGAATGAAGCTTCTCCGTCAAGATAGTTGTACAGGTCGCAGGTGACTTTTTCGGGGACCAGACGCCGTTTGCCTTTCCTGGATTCGATCACGTCTTCCGCATCGTATTTTTCCAGTTCCTTTCGCAGCCGCATGGCTACTTTACGATAACGAGCCAGGGTGGTTTTATTAGCCTGTTCATTTTCCCAGAGGCAGCTTATTACTTCCTCCGGTGCAATAAAACCGCCTCTGCGGTCTACCAGCAGCGCCAGCAGTTCTTTGGTTTTCCGGTATTGAAACGGGATCGCCTGTCCATCAATAATCACGTCGAAATAGCCAAAGGTCCTGATATAAACACGGCTCACAGGCTTCTGGACCATCTGCGCATTTTTAAGCATTTCCTGAATCCGGAGCGACTCGTTCTTGGATTCGTGAATATCGTCCACTCTGCCGGCAATAAGAATCCTGTTTCCGGCATCATCCGTCACACAGACAAAAGAAGCCCGGTACCAGCGGATATCCGGACTGAGCAGTCCGCTTTGAAACTCCAGGCTGCTGGTTCCGCCCTTTTTCAGGAGCTCTGTCATAGCATCGGCAAAAGAGCGCACCACATCAAAATCTGACAGGGACCCGTTATACGCCCGTTTCATAAAATTCCGGATTACCGTATTTTCCCGTTTGTTATTGTTCACCGGTCCCAGGAACTTGAATACATCGGTAACGGGATCATATTCGAATGTATTGAGGTTGGCGTAGGCCTGAAGAATCCGGTAATTATCCTGTGGTATTTCTTCTGCGCCGTTTTCCTCCAGGCTCTGCCTGTCAATCCGGTAGTAGCTGAACAGATCATTCTCCGGCGAGTTCAGATAACGGGAAAGCATCTTTGAAACTTTCTTTCCCGTTTTATGGCCGAAAATTTCCTCTGCCACACCTTTCATCACTTTGTTAAAGCTCGCGACATTCTCTCTGTATTGCAGTTCCTTCTGTTCCGTTACATCGTTAAAAATACTCAGGATCAGGATTCCCTTCGAATCCTTTCTGAATAACTCCGTGGAACCGGAAGCAAAACAGATTTTATCATCACTACGCCGGAAAGTCCGGTTAAATTGAAGTATTGTATTGTCTCCGCTGGAAACAGTCCCTGTGATGTCCGCACGCACTTCAGAATGCTCTTCTTCAGGTATATAATCCAGCAGCCTCGGACCGGCAGGCCGGGTCCCTGTATCATTGATTTGATCCAGACCCACCATTTCCATGAAATGCAGATTCATGTAGACAATTTCCGGATTCACTTCTGCCGTATAAATACAGACAGAACAGGGAAGATGATTAAACATTTCCGTCTGTTTGACTTTGTCTTTCACTTCAGAATTCATGATTCCCCTCCGGATACAATCAGATGCCGTTACTCCAGTCCCTCTGTTTCCCAGGGCCGAAAGATTTTCTTTTGAAAATGCTTATACACCAGCGTCAGGAACAGGAGCGAAACTACTTCTGCAATAAAGAAACTCCACCAGACCGCATTCAGTCCGCCTAATCTGGCCAGAACCCATGCGGCCGGCAGCAGAACCACCAGCTGGCGCAAAATACTGGCGATCATCGAAATGTATGACTTGCCCATCGCCTGAAAGGATGTCGAAATCATAATCGAACATCCTGCCAGCGGGAAGGACCACGAGATCGCCCGCAGACAGACCCGTCCCATATCCAGCATATTCTGAGAAGGATTGAACATGGACATAATCAGATCCGGCGCCAGCTGGAACAGCAGAAGCCCCGCCAGCATAATGCCGACTGCAATCATAATCGCCGTTTTCAGGGTTTCACGAAAACGACCAGGGTTTCTGGCTCCGAAATTATAACCGAAAATAGGCATCGCCCCCTGCCCCAGCCCGAAAATAGGCATAAAGACAAATGACTGAACCTTGAAATAAACCCCAAATACCGCCAGTGCGGTAGAACCGAATCCCGCAAGGATCAGGTTAAAACCGGTAAGCATAAAGGAGCCGATTCCCTGCATAACGGCTGCCGGCAGTCCGACTTTGATAATATCACTGAGAATATAACTCTTGTATTTAAACTTTCTGAAATTCAGGTGGAGCAGATTTCCTTTTTTACGCAGCACAATAAAGAGAATGTAAAACATCCCCACAATCTGGCCGATGACGGTGGCAATCGCGGCACCCGCGACACCCATTGCCGGACAGCCAAGCAGGCCAAAAATCATAATCGGGTCCAGAATGATGTTCAGCACAGCACCCAGGATCTGGCCGATCATGGGCTGGGTCATGTTTCCGGAGCCCTGCAGCGTCGCAAAACCCGCCTGGCAGATAATGACGCCAAACGAGAAACAGGTAATGATCTGCGCGTAGGCGATCCCCTTGGTCAGAATATCCATGTCACTGGTAAAGATGGACATATAAGGCGCAACGCCCCAGATCCCGATCGGAATCAGGATCACCGATATGATCAGAGCCAGCAGAAAACCGTGTTCTGAAATATAGACCGCTTCTTCGATACGTTTTTCTCCGAGACGCCTGGAAATCCCTGAATTAATCCCGATGCCCATCCCGACTGAAAGTGCGATTACCAGCATCTGAATCGGAAAAGCCAGTGAAACTGCCGCCAGCGCATTTTCTCCGACCTGGGCAACAAAGATCGAGTCTACAATGTTGTAGCAGGCCTGTACCATCATCGAAATCATAGCTGGCAGCGCCATGGACATCAGCAGTTTCGGAATTTTTTCGGTTCCCATCCGCAGCTCGCGTTCGCGCGCTTTTGCCTGGGCTGCCGTTTCAAACTCTTCGACCGCCTGCTCTTCTGCCTGATCTTCTGTCACCTGCTCCGGAGCCTGCTGCGGATCTTTCTTCTGCGGATCCCGTCCGCTTTTTAACTGGTTCATCTAATTCTCCCTGAATATCTTGAATATCTAACTACCTATTATTCTATACTGAATGAACAGTGATTGTTAACTTATATAAAATCAAGGCCGCAAAAAAGAGCCTCGGGATGCCTATCCCGGGACTCCTCTATAGAAAAAGGAACAGTCCTTTTCTATTTCACGTCAATACCGCCTTATATGTCAGCGGTTTTTCCGATCTGTGTTTTATTTCTTCTTTTTCTTTTTTCCGCCGGTCTTGCTGCTGGTACCGGGTTTACCGGAATTCTTGCTGTTTTTTGCCCCTTTCGGGCCGTCAAACTTGCGTCCGTTCTTTTTTCCGCTATTGCCGCGGCCGCGTTTCTGTCCGTCTCCGCTGTTGTTATAACTACCCTTTTTCGCGTAATGATTACCCTGTTTACGGGATCCCTGCTTCTTTTTAGGCTGTCTGCGGAAATCTTCATTCAGATCTTCACCGTCTTCGAGCGGCATGAGTTTCTGAACCAGTACAGCGGCAACCGTTCTGGCATCATAACCCTTTTCGCCCAGTTCATCGACGATCTGCAGGTAACGGTCCATGTCGCCGGTACGGGCTTCACGCCGTTTAAAACGTTCCTTGAAATGCTCGGTCTTGATTTCGTTAATGACTTCACCGGTCGGGATCAGGTCGCGTTCAATGCTCTTCTTGGTGTAATCCGTGATTTTTCTCAGACGCTGCTGATCACGCATCCGTGCCAGTGTCAGAGCCAGTCCGGTTTTGCCGGCACGGCCCGTACGGCCGATGCGGTGTACATAATATTCTTCGTTATCCGGAACATCGTAGTTGAAGACAATGTCCACATCGTTCACGTCAATCCCGCGGGCAGCGACATCCGTTGCCACCAGAATTTTGAGCTCGCCGTCGGAGAACCGCTTTAAGACCTTGAGTCTGGCAGCCTGCGGCATATCACCGTGGATTCTGTCTACCGGATAACCTTCGCGCTGCAGTTTTGAAGTCAGTTCATCGACCAGTGCCTTGGTATTGCAGAAAATCAGGGAGCGCTGCGGTTTGTAGACATCGATCAGTCTGGACAGCGCTTCAAACTTGTTGCCGTCTGCGATATTAAAATACTTCTGGCTGATGCCCGGAGCGACCAGCTGGGTCGCTTCGATTTCCACCATTTCCGGATTCGTCTGGTAGTTTTTTGCAATGCGGAGAATCGGCTTGGGCATGGTTGCCGAGAACATGACAATCTGAACCTGATGTTCGATGGATTCCAGGACCCATTCGATATCTTCACGGAAACCCATATTAAGCATTTCATCCGCTTCGTCCAGAACAACCATTTTCAGATCGCCTAGCTTGAAGACCTTGCGGCGGATCATATCCATGACACGTCCCGGTGTGCCGACAACAATCTGGGCACCGCGGCGCAGTGCACGGATCTGCTGATCCATCGGAGCACCGCCAAACACAGATACTACCCGTACTTCCGGCTTGTGATGCAGCAGTTTTTTATATTCCTGTGCAACCTGGAGCGCCAGTTCGCGCGTTGGCAGCAGTACCAGAATCTGGGGAGCCGCCAGCTCCGCGTCTATTTTTTCTATCGAGGGGATCGCAAATGCGAAAGTCTTGCCCGTCCCGGTCTGTGATTTCCCGATCAGGTCCTTTCCTTCGATCAGTACAGGAATGGCGCGTTCCTGGATTTTAGTCATTTCGTCAAAATGCTGATCCGCCAGGGCCTCTTTGAGATCCTCTCCGATATTCAGCTCGTTAAATTTCATCTATTGTAATTCCTTCCTGCAGACATTCGTGTCTGCTGCTGTTGTTTATGATTCATAGTGAACGGCTAGGTTTCGTTCGCTGTCTGTTTTCAATCTGATGCTTCAATTCTGTTCTGTACCCAATACAACTCTTCAATTTTACCGCAGCTTCAGTCAATCTTATGTAATTACTTTCGGTAATGTAAAACTTGATTCCGGTTACAGTCTTTTTCAACCAAAAAAGGGCATTTTTCCTCTAAGAATTCTCTAAGTTTTGGTTCTATTTAGTTGATGAACAGGCATAAACGGGGTATAATCTTGTTAACTTAGAATATTCTTAGAATAAACACGGATTGACAGGTTCATTCTAAGATAGCAGCGCGGCTGTTTCCGATTTACAGAATCCGCAACAACCGACTAAAGTACGATTATTCAAACGCCGCTGGCGTTTAGACTGGAGAAGCTTATGTTTGATGCAATATACGTGATCCTCTTTTTACTGGGTGTTCCGTTTTTCGCATTCGCCATCTACAATATTTTTATCGGCCTGAAAGGCTACCGTAAATACCGGCATTATCCCAAGGTGAAACCGAAGAACCGCTTCTGTGCAGTAGTTGCCGCCAGAAACGAAGAAAGCGTCATCGGCCCGCTGGTCGATACACTCAAAAACGTGGATTACCCGAAGGAACTGATCGATATCTGGGTTATTCCCAATAACTGTACCGATCAAACAGGCAAAGTTGCCGCAGAACACGGCGCCCTCGTTTATGACCCTGTCAGAGAGATCCATTCTAAAGGCGAAGCACTGAACGAATTCTTCGATCACACTTTTGCCTACAATGACAATTACGATGCATTCTGTATTTTCGATGCTGACAATCTGGTAGATCCTTACTTCTTCCAGGGCATGAACAATGCCATGGAAGCCGGCGTTCGTATGGCGCAGGGCTACCGTGAAAGCAAAAACCCCAAGGATTCCTGGGTGTCCGGATGCCAGTCCATGTTTTACTGGACCATTAATCGTTTTATGAACGAATCAAAAATGGGTTTCGGTCTTTCCGCTACTCTTAACGGAACCGGCTGGATGGTCTGCCGTGACATTCTGGAAAGAGACGGTTTTAATACCTTCTCGCTCACAGAAGATATCGAATATTCAACTCAGAATATTATGAAGGGCGAAACCATCGCCTTTGTTCCTGAAGCGATTTCCTACGATGAACATCCGACCGAACAGAATGTAAGCATCAAGCAGCGTAAACGCTGGTCTACCGGTACCGTGCAGGTTCTGTATCATTACGGACCGCAGCTGTGGAAAAACTGGCGTGAAACAAAGAACTTCAAATGTTTTGACATGATTCTGTATCTGCTCTCTCCGTTTATGCAGGTTCTGTCGACTATATACGGGATTGCAACACTGTCGATTTACGCGATTATTTCAATGTACCAGATGCAAATGTCCAATTCATTCATTTTTGCACTGGTTATCACCATAGGCTCCGTTTTCCTGTCCATTGCTTATGCAGCTCTGGTGGTCAAAATGGAACACCACAATGTTGCCGAAGTTGCCGGTTCTGCTTTCTTATCTTTCTGGTATTTCATGATGAGCTGGGCAGTAATCAATCTGGTAGTATTCTTTAAACCCAGTACAACCTGGGAACCGATCGAACATAAGAAGGGTGTGGAACTGGCAGACCTTGAAAAACAAGGCGAGCTTCGAGCCGTATCCGCAGAATAACAAGGCGCCTGAGGGCGTCTTTTTTTATGCAGTGAATCCCCGATGAATTCCCCTGATGAATCCCCGATGAACCTCTGATGAATTCCCCTGATGAACCTCTGATGAAATCCCCTGACGAACCTCTGATGAAATCCCTTGACGAACCCCTGACGAACCTCTGATGAAATCCCTGATGAACCTCTGATAAATCAATGAAAATACCCCCAGACAGTTTTAAGCGACCTGCCCGGGGGTATCTTATATTAATAGTTGCTGCTCTTGCTCATGACCCATTTCTGTGCACTGCTGCCATTACTGCTGTAGCACTGGATATTGGCACCGTCTGCGGTAGAACCACCGCTTACGTCAATGGCTTTACCGTTGCATTTGCTGATCAGTGTGAAGGTACCATCACTGTTCTGCTTAACCTGCCATTTTTGTGCATTCGTACCATTCGCCAGATACTGGTTAATGTTTGCGCCGTTTCTGGTGCTGGCTCCTGCTACGTCAAGTACCATGCCGCTGTTTACATTACGGATTACATACGAATCTCCACCGGCGTATTCAAGTGTGAATTTCTGGGCACTGGAGCCGTTTTTGGTATAAAGCTGTACATTGGCTCCGGGCAGAATTGATCCGGCATTCACATCCATTACTTTGGTATTGTCCATGGAAGACTTGAAGGTATAAGTCCCCGAATACTTTTTAACTGCACCGACCTTGGTGAACTTGAAAAGCTGTGCGTTCGAGCCGTTAGACGAATAAACCTGAACATTGGTCCCGTTGGCAGAAGATCCGCCAGCGACATCGAGGCATTTTCCGTTCACACTCTTGATCATGACATTTCCGCTGCCGTAGTCTACCAGTTTCCAGCGCTGTGCGTTGGTCCCGTTGGATGAATACTGCTGAACATTGGTTCCGTTCATGGTTCCGTATCCTTTAAGGTCCATTGCCTTATTGGAGTTGTAGTTAACAAACGTCCATGTTCCGTCATTGTTTTTCTGGGCAATAAACTGCTGGGCTGCACTGCCGTTCGCGCTGTAAATCTGGAGGTTGCCGCCGTTGCTGGTGCTGCCTCCGGCAATATCCAGAACCTTGCTGCTGCTCAGAGCAGAAGAAATGGTATAAATACCGCCATCGACCAGATCGACGCTGGTTGCAGTCGGATAAGGATTGGCTGTTTTACCCGGTGCCGGGTCACCTTTTTTCACCAGTTTGACCTGAATGGCCATAACAGGTGTATTGTAGCCTTTAGATCCGGCAGATGCGCCATCGCTTGCCCAGTCCTGCCAGCCGAGGCCCTGACAATAAGCTCTGTAATAAATCGAGTAATTGTTATTCAGTTCATCTGTCGTAAGCTTGATCTGTATCGCTTCAGCAGTTGTCTTGTTGCTGGTGAATCCGGCAACTGCACCATCTTCCGCATAAGTTCCCCAGCCTGACGATGTTCTGATCCGGTATTTAACGCCGGAATCTGTACCGCTGGTTGTATCCAGATTTCTCAGAGATACCCTGAATCCTGAAATTCCCTGTTCATCCGTCAAGCCGACTGTGTCTCCGTTAGATCCGCTGGAGGTCCATCCGGTAGTTGTTTCATAAACACTGTAGTCTGCTGAGGCTATACCGAATTTTTCTTCCATCAGTGCAGAACGATTGGCAATCCATGTGGAAACACCATCAACATTTTCCTGATAGGTTGCTGCCAGCGACTTGCCGCCGGCATACGGGTTGCTGCCGCCGAGAATCTTCCATCTTGTAAAGTTCATTGACTGCGACTGCTGCAGTTCGCCGGTCAGTCTTGTTACTTCGTCCTGAACACCTGCAAATTTTGCAGAAGCATTTTCTTTGTAGACTTTGGATACCGTCTGTCTGAATTCCGGAATTTTCATCAGTTCCTGATACCAGGTATTCTGAATGGACTGATTATAGGTGTTGTTGTTGATCCACAGTTTTCCTGATGAAACATACGGCGAATTGCCCATAGCCAGGTCATAATCCCATACCGGCCCGATATGAACGATATCCGCGGCTCCATCTGTGTAAACATAGGAGCTGCTGACCATAGCATCGACATTACCGGAGAATTCCTGAAGCAGATAATAAGTCGCGAATTCTTCCGGATCGATCAGCTTCGAAATGGTGCTCCAGTCTTTATTGTCTGCATAAAGAGCACTTTCGAATTTATCGATTTTGCTGATCATGCTTTTCATACTGGCAAATCCTTCAGTTTCGGTATCTGCCTTGTATTCCTTGAGGACGATATGTGTTCCGCTTTTCTTCGTCTGGTACGCATAGCCCGGATCTTCTTCTCCATAACGCAGATTGTCGATTTCTCCGAGTACACCATCGCTGTTCTTCAGATCCAGACTTGAATCATTGACGTCATTTTTCTGAGCCAGCAGGTAGTTACCAAGGTATTCACCGTCCACCCAGAGATCGACTGAGTTTGATTTCGGTGATGCTTTCATCCCCATATTGGCTGCCAGGTCCAGCACCAGCTGGTTGCGCATGAGCGAACCATCTGTATGATTGGCAAGGAGTACGTATTTCTTGGATTTGTTCAGATCCAGCAGTTTGGTTTTGCTATCAAATTTGATCTGATACGGCTTCTTGGCCATGCCCCAGGTCGTATTACCGCGGCCTTTCATTTCTACATTTGTGTAGCTGGAAGCTGTCCCGTCTGCCTGGTAGAAATTAACTGAATTTCCTTCGTATTTGGTATCTTTGCTGCCACCGTTAATGGTAGCAATATCCGTACCGCTGAGCGTAATATTCATACATGGCAGGTTGGACTGCATAATGCATACTTTATAGCTCTTCTTGTTCGACAGAGTAATGGTAAAGGTCGAATTATTTTCAAACGCTCCGCTTACCTGTCCATTGGCAACTGTACCGACTTCTGAAGTGGCAATAGTATCATTGCTCATGATTGTCATATTGGCAAGGTCTACGCTCGAAGGCAGGAACAGATATTCCTTACCATCTGTCGTGTAAGACTTGATAACCTGACCGTCATTCGTGGCCACTGAAAATACTGAATCTTTAGCCGCTGAAGCTGCCTGTGCAGTAAGTTCTGCCTGTGCCGCAGCGATTCCTTCTTCAGAAACAGCATCCGTCTGCGTGTTGGAAACGACTGTAACTGTTACACTGGCGCTGATCCCGTTACAGGTTGCTGTGATAACGGTAGTTCCGCCGGCAACAGCTGTGATTTTTCCGTTTTCATCGACTGAAGCAACAGTATCTGTGGAAGATTTCCATGTATAAACAGGATTGTCGCCAAACCAGTCAGGCTTGCCGGTTACTGTGACTGTTTTATCTTCGCTGACATTCATCTGCAGTGCAGTATCACTGAGTGTGATTCCGTCGGTAACCAGGCTGAGCTTGTTCTGTGCCGCATAATCCGCTGCCGGTGAATCTGCCGGAGCATAGATTGTAACAGAAGGCTGGTTGTCTGCTGCATCCGGTTCATCCGTTTTGTCTGCTGTGTCTGTAGTCACCACAAAAGCATCTGTTGCGACAGAATCGATTGAATCCGTCATTACGACGTTTTTCAAATCCTGTACGCCGTAGAAAGACTGTGTCCCGACAGCAGTAACGTCATAGCTGACACCCTGATTCGTAACCTGTTCTGGCACGATGAATGTACCGTAAAGTGAGTCTGAGGCCTGACGTGTTTCAGTCGCCTTCTGCACCTGAACCTCATTTACAGTATTCATTTCCGTATTTTCAACTGACGTGACTGCGTAAGTAATTCCGTCCTGTTCGAACGTATCCCCGACAACAGCCGCAGCCGCTACAGTACCGGCTCCGAAAATTGTACTCGGAAATACTGAAAGCAGCAGAGCCAGTATCAATACGAAACTGAGACTCGCATACAACTTCTTACCTTTGACCATTAGTCCTTATCCCTTCTGAATTTTATCTGTATATATGGTCTGAACTGTTTCCAGTGCCATTATACTTAAAGATTAAAGTAATTTTAATTATATCAGAGTGGATATGCTTTATATATACTTAAAGCAAAAAATCCCCCAAAAATGGAGGATTTTGCGTTTAATTCTATCTTTTATGGATATAATCTTTTAATTATTCTATCTAAAGAACCATGTTCAGGAAATTCTTTGTCCGTTCATTTTTTGTATGATTGAAAACTTCATCAGGCGTGCCCTGTTCGACAATATAACCGTCGTCAATAAAGATTACACGGTCTGCCACTTCGCGGGCAAATCCCATTTCATGGGTAACCACGACCATGGTCATTCCTTCTTCTGCCAGCTGTTTCATAACGTTCAGAACTTCGCCGACCATTTCCGGGTCAAGCGCGGAGGTCGGTTCGTCAAAGAGCATGACGTCCGGATGCATCGCAAGGGCGCGGGCAATGGCGACACGCTGCTGCTGTCCGCCGGAAAGCTCTGTCGGCAGTGCATCCGCCTTATTGGACAGACCCACACGTTCCAGCAGCTCGGCGGCTACTTTGTCAGCTTCTTCCTGATTCATGATCTTAAGCGTGACAGGTGCCAGGGTGATATTTTTCTGAACCGTCATGTGCGGGAACAGGTTAAACTGCTGGAAGACCATGCCGATGTTTCTGCGGTACAGGTCGATATCTCCGGTGGGATCTGTGATTTCGTTGCCGTCAATGACGATGGAGCCGCCTGTAGCGTCTTCCAGGTGATTCAGACAACGCAGCATGGTGCTTTTACCGGACCCGGAAGGGCCGATCACGCAGACCACTTCTCCTTCATCGATACTCAGATCGATATCTTTTAAAACCTCGGTATCCCCGAAGCTCTTCTTTAAGTTTCTGACTTCAATTTTTGGCAATTTTAAGCTTCCTTTCAACCCACTGGGAGAGCTTTGTCAGGATCATGATCGGAATGAAATACATAATTCCGACGATAATCCACATCTTGAATGATTCAAAATTGTTGGCAATGATCAGACGGCCGGTCTGTGTCAGTTCGGTAAGACCGATAACTGAAAGGATGGAACTGTCCTTGAGGGTAATAATGCACTGGTTAACAAGGGAGGGAACCATAATGCGCACTGCCTGAGGCAGGATAACCTTCCTCATGGCCATACCGCGGGTAAGGCCAAGGCTTCTGGCTGCTTCCATCTGTCCCTTGGGAACCGACTGGATACCGCCGCGGACAATTTCCGCCGAATAGGCACCGGCATTCAGTGAAAGTGTGATAATACCGGCCATTACAGCTGTCAGGCGGATGCCTGTTGCATTCGGAACACCGAAATAGATGAAGAATGCCTGTACGATAATAGGTGTTCCGCGAATGAGATCGACGTAAACATGGGCAATACCGCGAAAAACTTTGTTCGGCGAGACCAGCATCAGGCCGAAGAGAAGACCCAGCACCGTGGCGATCGCCAGCGAGATCAGGGTCGTACTCAGTGTGACGCCCAGTCCGTCGACCAGACGCGGCCAGGATTGAGCGAACAGTTCAAAAATATTCAAATAAAATTTCCTCCGTATATACTGACGGAGACCGCACCCCCGGCCCCATGCCGTTGGTGCGGTCTCAGATGATTTATGCCGTACTGCGGTACGGCTGCATCAATTTCTAATTCAAGATCTATTTGGAAATGTATTCGTCCATGATCTTCTGATAAGTGCCGTCTTCCTTGACTGCTTCAAGTCCCTTGTTGAACATTTCAAGCAGCTTGGCTCCTTTTTCGTCGCCCTTCTTGACAGCGAAGCCATAGGAATTCCCACGCTGGAGTTCACCGATCATCTTGAGCGGCTGTCCCTGTGAGATGGCATAGCCCAGAACCGGATAGTCTTCGAAGCATGCTACGGAGTTGCCTGACTTGACTTCTTCGTACATGTTCGCAGAATCCTGGAACTGTGTAATAGTGAAACCATACTGATCGGCAATTGACTGTGCATAGGAAGCACCTTCTGTACCGGTCTTGACCGCTACATTCTTGCCGGATAACTGGTCGTAAGAGGTAATATCGGAATCACTCTTGACACCGCACATAATACCAGAATCGAAATACGGTTCAGAGAAATCGAATTTCTGTTTACGTTCGTCTGTAATAGACATACCGGCGATAACACCATCTACCTGGCCTGATTCAAGAGCAGATACTGCTGCATCGAATCCAAGTGCCTGAAGGTCGTAAGTGAAGCCTTCTTTATCTGCAATGGCCTGGAGCAGTTCGACATCGATACCGACGCGCTTGCCGTCTTTGTCTTCGAATTCAAACGGGGCAAAAGTAGTATCAGTCGCGATTGTGTAATGATTTTCATCGCTGCTGGACGAGGAACCACAGCCTGCGAGAGGCAGGATCATCGCGAATGCCAGTGCTACACATGCGATTTTGAGAAATTTCTTCATAATTCCCTCCCTTGGACTTTGAAGTTTAATCTTAAGGTAAATTTTACCATAAAATCCAGAGAGGATACAATATCCGCTTAAAGTACAGTTTCAGACAAAGAAGGGAATAATTGAACCGTTTTTACGATTCATTCGGCTTTTTCCCTGCCGCCGGCTGTGGTTTAAACCGGATGACTGGCAAGATAGGTCTTGACTGCATCGAAATCGTCTGCGTTGATGATGATTTCGTATCCGCCTGCCTGCAGAACCAGTTCTTCAGGGCTGGCCTTGGCTTCTTTTCTCATCTTGTTGAGCTTCTGTTCCGATTCTTCAATGCTGTTCATGACATCTTCGTCACTGATTTTCTGAAGCGGTGACGTAAACTGGTTGAAGAGTGAAGCGGATGTCTGGTCTTCGCGTTCTTTGATTCTGCGTTCCCGTTCCTTAAGCTCTGCTTCGATCTTGTTCAGCGTTTCAATGCGTTTGTTGATCTTGTCCGAAGTCTTGATGACTTCATTCATGACATCGTCCATGACAAACTGCTTGTCTATGATAGTCCTGAGCTTGCTCCGGATCAGACGTCCGCTTTCAACAATATCATCCTCGGAGGTGATAGCCGGCATATTGTCGACTTCACTGGAGAAATTCGAAACGTTCTCTTCGAGCATTTTCGATTTTTCCGCAGTTTTTGTAACACTTGCCAGCAGAGTATCAAGCTCTTTGCAGATTTCGTTTTCCTTTTCCGTGTACAGCTGCGAAGGCACGCTGGAAGCGGTCTCTGATTCAGGTTTTTCTGTGACAGCAGAAGTGTCCTGAATTCCGGAAACCGGACTGGTGCTGACTGCAGGCTGCGGAGCGGCCGGTGTCTGAGTGGCAGCCGGTGTCTCCAGGTCTTCATCCGAGATAATCGGAAGCGGAGCGGTGATTTCTGAAAACAGATCGTCCGAGAACAGGTCTTCATCAGGCTGAGTTTCTTCTGTCCCGGCTTTCTGCTCTGGTCCTTCCGGTTCATTTCCTTCCTTGTAGTCGGAAAATTCCGGAAGCGGTGAAGTGATTTCATCGAAAAGCAGATCAAAACCGTCGAATTCGTCGGCTACCTGTTCGCCCTGCGGTTCCGGACTGGCCGGAGTTTCCGCTACCGCTGCTGTTTGATCCTGAGCTGTTTCCACAGCATGATCCTGAGCTGAATCTGCAGTTTCTGTTTCTTCTGTGAACAGCGCTTCAAAAGCATCGGAATCGAAAGCGGCGGTATCCGCTGCTTCCGGTTTTGCTTTCAGTGTCTGAGGTGACTGAACCGGTACGGCTTCCCCGGCAGCTTCAGTTTCAAGGACATCGCCCTGTTTTTCTTCGCCATCCGAATGAATCCATTCTTTACGTTCTTCCGTTTCCCGGATTTCCCTGCCCGCGATCTTTTTCCAGACAAAGTAAGCGATCGTAATCACTACGACATCGGCAATGGTCGTGTACAGCAGAAGCATGTTTGAAAGGCCGAACGACATGAATTTGTTGACGAAAATGATGATGCCGTCCGCCAGCGCAATAAAGATAATGCTGACCCATAGTTTACGGCCGATACCTGTAATATCGGCAATACCTGTGAGCAGTATTTTGATGCCCGCAAAAAACAGGCAGATAATCCAAACATTGGTGCTGACCGGTTCAACCAGGGCACTATACCCGAGCAGAACGCCGAAAGTCGATATCAGCAGCCCGATATCGTCGATGAGCATCAGCAGGCCCATTCTGTCATTATTTTCTTCCATGTATTCTATTTTTCCTCCTTAAGCTTGGCTTCTGCTTCTCTGAGGTTTATTTCTTCAGTTGTCAGAGAAGGCAAAACAGAATTGAGCGCATCCGAAAGCTTGTCGATCCCCTTATAGAGCGATTCAAGTTCGAGTATCTTCAGATACTCACGGTTCAGCGTTTCTTCTTTCTTATTCAGCGCCGCTTCGCGTTTCGCCAGCTGCGCATAACTCTTTTCAAGCTTGGTCAGGATAACTGCGATGCTGCGTTCGCGTTCTTCTATCCTGGCGAGCTTCTCTTTCATGGCGTCGCTGAGGTGTTCATCTTCCCCGGCGTTTTCTGTATCCGGCCGGGAAGCCCCAGCACTGATCTGCTGATCTTCCTGTCCTGTGGAAGTCGTGTTAAACAGCGGCACAAATCCGTCCGCTTCCTCTTTTTTTGTTCCGTATCCCATAACATACCTCTGTTTACAGAATTATATTAGAATAACAGAATTATCCTATTCTTGTGCATTATATCAAATAAAACAGAGAATAAAATAACTTTTCTGAAGTTTTTTAAAGACTCTTATCCAAATTGTATCATCTTTTGGATATGCTTGATGTCCGCTGTGTTATAATCATGAAGCACTACAGTTAAAAGAAGTATATTTTTATTGACTTGATTATCATATCCATTCGGAACCATTCATTACCGGATCATTACCGGAATTCCGAATCATTCATTACTGGAATCATCATTCATTATGTACGAAAACGAAAAAGACAAACCAAAAACAATTATCGGCAGGAAAAGACCTGCCCGGCCCGCCGGCAGTTCCGCTGCACAGCGAAACCCGGCCTCCTCAGCGAACCCGGGGAACCGGCAGAGCTCCGGAGTCAGGCAGAATGCCGCCGGCGCACAGCGCCGCAATCCACAGAGCAGCTCTGTATCCCAGAACGGACGGAGTTCTTCTTCCGGCAGCGCCGCACGCGCCCAGGCAAATCCCCGCCAGCAGGCAGGTCAGCATTCCACCACCAGACAGCAGGCACAGGCTCAGCAGGACCGGGCGCGCAGACTGGCTCAGGAAGAGCGGGTCAGACGCCAGGCACAGCAGCAGCAGGCCCGTGCCAGACAGGCGCAGCAGCAGGCTGCACAGGGACGCAGAATCCAGCAGGCGCAGCAGAATCCTTCTGCCTCCGGCGCTGCTTCCCGAAACGGACAGAGTGGCCGCGGCACCGGCAGCGGGCAGCGCAGGACCGTTCAGGGCGGTCAGACCGCAGCTAAACGGGAAGCCGTCCGTCAGACAGCTCCGCAGAAGGTGAAAAAACGCAGAAAATGGCCCAGACGTCTGGCCAGAGTTCTGCTGGTTCTGGTCTGTATCATGGGCGGCGCGTACGCCTATCTTCGATACGGCCCGCTCAATACCGACCTGTCCAGAAACGTCAGTCTTTACAATATCTCCGATAACGCAGCAGCCATGGCATCCAGCGAACGCATTGTCAATGTCGCCATCTTTGGCGTAGACGGACGTTCGGACGTAGAGGGAGACCGTTCGGACTCGATCATGATCGCTTCTGCGGACTTCGAACACAACAAGCTCAAGGTAACCTCGCTTATGCGTGATACCTATACCTATAATGAACAGGAAAAAGACTACGACAAACTCAACGCTGCCTATGCGCTGGGCGGTCCGGACCTGGCGCTGAAAGTGATCAACGAAAATTTTGATACCCCGATTACGGACTATATCACTGTTAATTTTGACGCATTGGTGGAAATGGTTAACTCGGTTGGCGGTGTGGAAATAAACGTGACCGATGAGGAAGAACTGTACTGGATTAACCAGTATCTGATGGACGTTAACGACAAGGTAGGTACCGCAGATCCCGATGTCGCAGGCACCGGGCTTCAGACTCTGACCGGTTCACAGGCACTGGCCTACTCCCGTATCCGTTATACCGGGAACGGCGATTACGACCGTACCCAGAGACAGCGAAACGTGCTGCAGCAGGTGGTTACAAAGGCCAAAGCACTCGGGCCCGTCGCTTTATACAACCTGATGAATCAGACACTGCCTTATATTGAAACGTCACTTTCCAAAACGGAAATCATGAAGTATATGCTCAATGTAATCACAATGGGCAGTTCAGACATCGAACAGTTCCGTCTGCCAACGGATACATATGTTACAGATGGGTATGTTGACGGGGTTTCCTATGTATTCCCGATGACCCTGACCGACAATATCGAAGCCTGGTATCAGTTTGTTTATGAAAAGAGCTATACGCCCAGCAAAAGAGCACAGCAGCTTTCTTCTGACATTCAGAGCGCTTATACCAATTCGTAATTCTCAAAAAGAAGTCTTCTCCGGAAGGCTTCTTTTTATATAGAAGAAACGCCAGACAGTAACCAGGACTTTGAAAATTATTTCCCGGGTGATTTAAAATCCCGCCCGTTTTTCACTCTTATCTAGTGTAAGGCCTTTACAAAACACAACAAAGGAGAAACACAGTGATTACAGAAAGAAATGCATCGGCACAGCTCAAAGCGGAATTTAATCTTGGTACAGACGAAAAGGGAGAACCGATTCTGTCAGTCAGAAGTTTTGGCGATATGGACCCGGAAGCCGGCGGAGAATCTGTTCTGAAAGCGGCCAGAGCCCTGGCTGGACTTGCAGACTATCAGATGGAACGCTGCCTGAAAAGCATCGTCACAGAAGTAGTTGAAACAATCTGACGACTCACGCTTTTCGAGATAAAAAACCACAGAATAAAAAGGAGAAAACATGGCTATTACACGAACACTGGGAATGAAATTTGTCTGCTCGGATCAGAAAAACAGAACGCTCAATCTTGCCGATTACAGAGAAGATGCCACGGACGCGGAAATCAAAAATGCAATGCAGTCTGTCATTGAAGCAGCAGTTCTGGTTCGAAACGGGGCTAAATTTTCAGGAATTGACAGTGCCTGCAAGACGGTCACTACAAAAACCGAAGTTGCCGTGGGTGAATAATGCTGTACGGTATTCTGAATATCCAGTACTTCTGTACCATCTGCAATTACGGAGCGCCTGTCACAGACGGGCTCTCCGGACCTGAAACAAGGCGCTGTATCACCAATGTCCAGAGGGCTTACGGGCTGGACCAGGACGGTATCTGGGGACCTATGACCGAGGCCTGTGCAGCCGGTCAGATATCCGCTTACCAGCGTCGTCTGACCGAGCTTGGTTTCACAGCTGCCGAAGACGGGATAGCCGGTCCGGACACCTGGGAATCAGTCCGGGCCTTTCAGCGCAGTGCCGGCCTGGCAGACGATGGTATCGTCGGGCCGCAGACATATGCGGCATTATTCTCACAGAATACGGTCCGGGCCGATGGCGCATCATCCGGCTGTGACAGCCTGAAATGGTTTGGTCCCGATGAATTCAAATGCGCCTGCGGATGCGGGCTGGACTGTATTGATGAACTGAAAGTGAAAATCGACAGGCTTCGCGAATTGCTGGGTCTGCCGCTGATCGTTTCAAGCGGGGCACGCTGCCCTGCGGAGAATGCATCTGTCGGAGGTGTTCCGGACTCTCTTCACCTGAGCGGTGAAGCTGCGGACATTTACACCCCCGGCATGACAACAGAGCTGGTCGACAGAATTGCCGGTCTTGCACACCAGGTTGGACTGGGCACGATCCGCTACTATAATGAGCGTTTCGTCCACTTACAGACCTGGCCGCGCGACACAGTCGGCTGATCTTAAGATTTCTCCCTGACTGCTCATTCACATGAGCCCGCCCCCTGGGGCAGAGGAGAAACTATGTATATTGATATTGGCAAACGGGTGCGTTCACTGCCGTTCTGGACAGCAGTAGCCTCCCTTTTCGGACTGCTGCTTCAGCAGCTTTGTTTCCGGACAGGAACAGAGTTCGATACAGGCTTTTACAGTTCACTTACTTCAGGTGTTCTGTCCATTCTGACGCTTCTGGGGATCATTATAGACCCTTCCAGCCCCGGCTTTTCAGACAGTGATCCGCTCAAACCAGCATAATCCTGAACAGCACAAATCGAAGAACCCGGCTGAACATCAGGTAAAAGGCCTGGATAAACAACTCAAGGACCAAAAAAACAGGACCCTGTACCGGCAATCTCCGGTACAGGGTCCTTTATCTGGTCTTGATTCTGAATGAAACAGCCCGCACTAAATGAGCAGGAACGCACGTCTGATCATACTCAGAGCCTGAAGTGCGCCGAAAGCACCGCATTTGGGATTTGCTTTTGAACTTTTCCCTGCCGGTTTTCCTGACTTGTCCGATTTTTTAATAAATCAGAACCCCCTGTGTATCATGAATGACATGACGCGGACATTTGGTCAGACACATGCCGCAGCTCAGACAGTACTGTTCATCGATCACGGCACAGTTGTCCTCTACCTGGATCGCATCTGTGGGACAGTTTTTGGCACAAATCCCGCAGCCGATACAGCTGACACCGCATTCCTTACGGGCGGCAGCGCCCTTATCGTGATTGGAGCATTTGACGATAATGTGATTGGCACATTCGTGTACGTGGATGATGTTCTGCGGACAGACTCTTACACAGGCTCCGCAGGCAATACACTTCTCCTCGTCTACCTCTGCTGCTCCGCTTTCTCCAATGCTGATAGCTCCAAACTTGCACTTATCCACACAGGCTCCGCAGCCGATGCAACCGAAGCTGCAGGGGTCACCCTGATTGTCACGGCAGCCGCTGCAGGCGACCAGAGCCGCTTTATATGGAAATTTTTTCTTAATCGGTTTTTTCGCAGCCATCTCAGTGTTTCCTTTCATACGGGGTGCCCTTGATGGGCAGACTGTAACGTGGTTCGCCATCCAGACGGTAATAAGCATCCGTAATAGCTGGTGCAGTCGGTATCGATGTGATTTCTCCGATACCTATGGCGCCGCAGGCGACATCGAGTCCCGGCTTATCCACAACGATGGCGTCGATTTCCGGTAGTTCATGCGCGCGGAACAGCCCCAGCGCCCCGTACTTTTCAATGGGCTTGCAGTTATCGTCAATCGGATATTCCTCGCGCAGCGCAAATCCCATTGACATCACCACGCCCCCTTCGATCTGGCCTTCACAGGAAAGCGGATTGACCGCCTTGCCTACATCGTGGGCCGCGATCATCTTCTCGATTTTTCTGGTTTTCGGATTCAGAATGCAGACCTGTGTCGCATAGCCGTAGGCTACATGAGACACAGGATTGGGAACATCGGCTCCGAGCGGATCGGTTTTAGCCAGATATTCGCCGTAGTAGGTCTTCCCCACCATATCGTGCATGCTCAGTCCTGCCCGCCGGTCTTCCATGAGCTTGTCACAGGCGCGCCTGCAGGCTTCTCCGGTGACCAGTGTCTGTCTGGACCCGGAGGTGGTTCCCGAGTCCGGAGAGATCCAGGTATTGCTGCGTTCATAGACGATATCCTCATGGCCGATGTCCGTATTGGTTACGATCATCTGGACCAGCACAGTCCCGAGTCCCTGGCCGATGCAGGAGGCACCTGTAAAAATGTGCAGCTTTTCGTCGTCTTCAATTACCAGCTTGACACGTCCGGTATCGGGAATCCCGACGCCGACGCCGGCATTCTTCATGGCACAGCCGATGCCGACCGGTTTTCCGTCCGCTATTGCCTGATCGTACTGTTCCTTCACGGCTTCCAGTGTTTCCACCAGTCCGGTTTCCTTGCCGACAATCTGTCCGTTCGGGAGTACTTCTCCGGGACGGATGGCATTGCGGTAGTGGATCTCCCATGGGGTGATCCCGACTTCGTCTGCCATGAGATTGAGAAGTGATTCTGTCACAAAGCAGGTCTGGGTAACGCCAAAGCCGCGGAAAGCGCCGGCCGGCGGATTATTCGTATAGTAAGCGGTACCTTCAATATCAAAATTCTGATAATTGTAGGGGCCGGCAGCGTGAGTACAGGCGCGTTCAAGCACCGGTCCGCCCAATGATGCAAAGGCGCCGGTATCCGAGGCAACGACTGCTTTGACTCCCTGTATCAGGCCGTTTTCGTCGCAGCCCATCGTAAAGTCCATTTCGAAATGATGACGTTTGGGATGGATCAGAAGGGATTCCGCACGGGCGAGTTTCACTTTGACCGGACGACCGGTAAGTCTTGCGATCAGCGCCGCATGGTGCTGGACCGTCATATCTTCCTTGCCGCCGAAGCCTCCGCCTACCAGAGCATTCTGGACCTTGACCTTATCCGATCCCAGCACAAGACGGCATTCGTGCAGTGTCTGATGGGCAGACTGGTCGGTCGAATAGATAAAGACATCATCGTCCTCATCAATAAAGGCAACCGCACATTCCGGTTCCAGAAACGCATGTTCTGTCCAGGGCGTTTCATAATGATGTGAGATGACATGGGCAGAACGGGCTATGGCTTCATCCGCATTGCCGCGGCTGATGTGCTTGTAGGCGCAGATATTGTTTTCTTCTTCATCAAAAACTTTTGGTGCATCGGGGGCACCGGCTTCCTGAATATTATGGATCGCCGGAAGCTCTTCATATTCCACTTTGATCAGCTTTTTCGCCTTTTCAAGCACAGTCCGGTCCTCTGCAGCAACCAGTGCTATGGCATCGCCGAGGAAATGAGTCAGTCCCCCGACTGGAATGAGCGTATACTGGTCGTGCTTGAGATGGCCGATCTTGTTATCGCCGGGTACATCGTCCGCAGTAAAGACACCGACTACACCGGGCAGCGCTTTTGCCTTTGAGGTATCGATGGAAAGAACCCGTGCCCGCGGATATTTACTGCGCAGCGCCGAGCCGTAAATCATCCCTTCCGGATAATAATCGTCCGGGTATTTGCCGGTTCCCAGCACCTTTTCATCCGCATCGACACGCTGGACCCGTGAGCCCAGTGTCCAGTCATCTGTGCCGCTTTCCGGAATTCTTCCGTATTTTTTAATCATCGCGGCCACTTTAACGGCGGCGATAATTTTTACATAGCCGGTGCACCGACAGTAGTTGTTGCGAATGGCATAACGGATCTCGTCTTCTGTCGGGTCCGGATTCTTGTCAAGGAGAGCTTTGGTACACATGACCATTCCCGGAATGCAGAAGCCGCATTGAACTGCCCCTGCTTCCGCATAGGCAAAACAATACATCTCTTTTTCGAATTCCGTCAGTCCTTCAACTGTGATTACCTCTTTCCCGTCGAGGTGATCGGTATCAGGAACACAGGATTTGACGGTCTCTCCGTCTATAATAACCGTACAGGCACCACAGGCCCCTTCGCTGCAGCCGTCCTTCGCCGCGGTCAGATGCAGTTCGTCCCGCAGAAAGCGCAGCAGCTTCTGGTTATGGGACGGTGTTACATGTTTACCGTTTACAGTGAATGTTGACAATTTTTCTTCTTCCCCTTCTATCTATATACCTGAAAAGAAAAACCGGCAAGCGTAAGGCAGGCCGGCTTTGTATTCTGAAAGCTCCAAATATATTTTTATTGTAAGATGCTGCGAAGAAATTGTCAATAATATGATAAGAATTTATTATCTTTCAAGTGGTTATCAACCGGCAAATTTTCCTCTGTGCCGTTTGTTTTTATCAAAAATATTTCCGGGATTGACTGTATAAAGCGCCACGATCCCTGCCAGTCCGAACAGAACAATGCTCAGTACCAGGAAAACTGTATTGGAACCAGTGGTTTCTGTAACTGTTTTGACAGCCTGGCTGTCGGCTGCTGTCTGTTCAACAGCTGCTGTTTTTTCAGCAACCGGTACGACTGATTCAGAATCGTCCGTATTATTAGAAGCAGCAGGAGCAGTCGTTGCTGCAGCTGCAACCAGACACTGCCCGGAAACAACAATATTGCCGGTGACTCTGGCAGCCGGTATGGTCAGCACGCCTGTCTGGGAGTCGTAGGTATAATCTGCAGATCCCAGAAGCTGTCCGCCTACACTCACGGTAAGGGCAGTCGGGAGCGAATAGCCGCGGTCCGGTATCAGAACTGCAGAAACAGCCTGTCCATACTGAGGGACATAGCTTTCCAGTCTGGTCCCGTCTGAGACAGAAATTGTCCCGCCTGTAATATTCACCTCAGCTGTCAGAGCAGCATGCGATACAGCGGCCTGTTCTGCTGTGTCCTTTTTATCTGCAGCAGTACTTTCATCTGCTTTTTTATTTTCTATTTCTTCAGAATCCGTTTCCGACTGGCTTTCTTTATCGGTGTCTGCGGAAGAAGTGCTGTCGGTACTTTTTTCCGTAGCGGTATCTGAAGTTGCGATGTTTTCCAATTTTATATTAATAAGCGCCGAGCCGACCCTGCTTTCAGCTGCACAGATGCTCTGTACAGGTACTGTCAGCAGAAGCAGCAAAGTTAAAACTGCCGTAATCCTGCGCATGTTCCTGTCCTCCGAAATGAGAATAAATGATTCAATAATACCGGAAAATATCGAAAGATTTCCGATTTCTCTTTTCGTGAATAGTATACCCGTCAAAATGTCAACTTCTGCAACAACCATGTATTAAACATGTAAAGATTATAATGTATGCGTTTAAGCTTAAGTTGTCTTAAGGTTTTGAATTCTCTGGTGCGCAGACATAATCAAACAAGAATGGTCTTTTTTCAAAGTAAGATACATTCTACTTTTCGAGGATTTTTAATTGTTGTGTAAGAAGTTGAATATACTGTTCAGCGGTTTTACTTATCTGATATTCACTTCGTGTCAATACCCCAGCCTGCAGCATCTGATTTTTATCTTCAAGTGGAATGGCCCGAACGACATTCTCTCGTGCGTGCATTTTATCAGCATCACTGTTAGTCAAATCAGGACCAATACTGAATGCTTCTGTTTTTCGAACCAGAGCAATTTTACTGCATCGGTCGATGACATGAATATTCTTATCCCAGGGCTCATTCATCTGCAATTCTTCTGAAAAGTGCCGCATTGTATCATTTCCCTGATCAAAGGTTACAAATGGATATGGACGGAGATCCTGAAGTGTAAGAACTTCGTGTTCGCTGAGTGGATGACCACGGTGAACAAAGACGTAAACCCGCAATAACCCCAACTGTGTAAAAGTCAGACTGTTTTCATTAAAAAGACGCATCATGGAATCCAGATATTCATGATTCATACATAGTACGCCAATTTCACTACGTCTCGAAGCCACATCATGAATCACCTCATGTGTCGGGCATTCACGCAAAGCAACATCATAATTCTTCAAATCCAGACTGTTAATCAAAGTAGTAAAGGACAATGTAGCAAAGGGCAACCGTTGCGTCGAAACCGAAAAACGCATAGGAATTGAACCGTTTTGCCGGTATCTGTTTTCCAGATACTCACTTTGTTCAACTATCTCCCTGGCGCGATGAATAAAATCCTCCCCATCCAGTGTCATTCTAACGCCGCGGTTACTGCGTTCAAAAAGTGTAATTCCCAGTTGTGTTTCTACTTCACGAACCGCAGTCGACAATGCAGACTGAGAAATATATAAATCTCTTGCTGCTGCAGAAATTGAATGCTGGTTAGCGATGGTGATTAAATATTTCATGTTCTGGAGCGAAATCATTAAGTCCTCTATAGTCAGAAAATTATCTGATATTGATTGTTTAGATGGCCAGTCATTAAAAAACACTGTATCAGCGTGCATTGACCACTATTAACCATCATGATAAGGTATAGCTAAATCTTAATCAAGAATATATGCAGGGAAACCGGTGAAAATCCGGTACGGTGCCGCCATTGTGAAAAGCTTATCTGCTGATTTCAGCAGACACGCGCTAAGCTTTCAAGTCAAAACGCTGCTTATGTTCAGTTACGCCTGTTGTCAACGTTGCATTGACCAGGGCGGTAGAATGTGTTATTTATCTGCCTCCCGGTTTTAACGGGAGGTTTTTTTATGAAGGGAATTAGAAAATTGAATAATAAACTAAAAGTCGTTTCACTACTGTTGATTCTATGCTGTACTGTCATGCTGTTCTTCACAGGCTGCAGCCAGGACAACACACAGTCGGACCAGAACAATACCAAAACAGTAACGGACGAAGGCGGAAATACAGTAGAGCTTCCTGATTCTATTACCAAAGTAGCCATTACGCCGATACCATGGGCTTCTGCTATGTATGCAATTGACGGCAGCAGTAAACGAATTGTTTCCATTAATCCAAGTGCAATGGCACAGTACAATAAAAGTTTTATGAAAACGATGGATCCTGATTTTGCTAATATTTCAACTGGTGAAATTACAAAAGACTTTACAATTAACATTGAATCCCTGCTAAATCTTTCACCGGAAGTCGCTTTTATCTGGAATGATCAGACTGATGAGGCTGAACAGTTAAAAAAAGTGGGAATCACACCGGTTATGCTCAATTATGCTGAAAACCTGGATGATCTAAAGAAAGATATCAAACTCATGGGAGAAGTGCTCGACCAGAATGAAAAAGCTTCCACAATTATCGAGTATCAAGATCAAACGGATGAATACTTTAATAATGCAGCTGAAAAACTCAAAAGCGTGGATCAACCTAAAGTCCTTTATCTGCAGAACAGCAGTCTGAGTGTTGCTGGCAGCAAAAATATTAATAATACACTTCTCGCCATGACTGGCGCGCAGAATGCTGCAGGTGAACTGGATAAAAAATGGGCGCAGGTCAATATGGAACAAATCATGGCATGGGATCCGGATATTATTTATCTTTCAAATTTTGATGATACCCAGCCGGATGACTTGTATGAAAACAAAATAGAAGGACAAGACTGGAGCAGCATTAAAGCGGTAAAGAATCATCGAGTGTATAAAACCCCTGTCGGCCTGCTCAGATGGGATGCACCCTGTGTTGAAACCCCGCTGATGTTGAAATGGATGGCTAAAATCCAGCAACCTGATCTTTTCAAGGATCTGGATGTAAAAAATGATATCAAGTCTTATTATAAGAAGATTCTTAACTACGATCTGACAGACGATGATGTAAACACTATCTTAAATACCTCTGTTAACGGAGATGTGATCAATTGACTATAAAAAAAGAAAAGAAAAAATGGCCGTTTTCGGTCATTTTTTTCCTTATGCTGGCAGGATTGATGCTCCTGATCTTGTTTTCGTTATGTGTAGGGCGATATACCCTTCCTGTCGGAGAAGTCTTGCAGGTATTGCTGAGCCGTCTGCTGCCGATATCGCATTCATTCAGTTCGCGTACAGAAAGCATTGTACTGACTCTGCGATTGCCCCGTATTATTGCTGCAGTTCTGGTCGGAGGTGCATTGTCTCTTTCAGGTGCGGCCTACCAGGGAGTTTTCCAGAATCCTCTCGTAGCTCCCGACCTGCTCGGGGTCTCTTCCGGAGCCTGTATTGGCGCATCACTCGCGATTCTGGCAGGAGCCGGTGCTTTTGGCATCCAGCTTTCAGCATTCATAACAGGCATCGTCGCAGTCATGCTGACTACTGCTATCCCCAGACTGGTACGTAACCGGTCCAATATGATGCTGGTACTGGCGGGTATAATTGTGACCGGATTGACAAATGCCATTATGGGGCTCATTAAGTATATTGCCGACCCCGAAACACAGCTTGCTGATATTACCTACTGGCAAATGGGAAGTATCGCTAAAGTCCAGACCAGTACACTCGCCATGGTAGCCCCGGCCATCATTATATCTACCATCATCCTTATGATGATTCGCTGGCGCGTCAATGTGCTCTCAATGGGCGAACATGAAGCACAAAGTCTTGGTATTTCAACCAGAGGAACGCGATTTCTCGTCATCGGCTGTGCCACTCTGCTCACAGCCAGCGCTGTCTGTATATCGGGAACAATCGGCTGGGTAGGACTGGTAGTCCCACATTTAGGCCGGCTGATTGTAGGACCGGACAATTCCCGTCTGCTTCCAGTTTCCTTCGTGACTGGTTCCATTTTTATGGTACTGGTTGATACTCTGGCACGTACCATGACCAGTGCAGAACTTCCCTTAAGTATTCTTACCGGACTGATTGGAGCACCGTTCTATTTCTATCTTCTGAAACGACAAAGGATGAATCTGTCATGAAATTATCTGTAGAAAATTTGAGCTTTTCCTATCCAGGAGCAGAATCGACTACTTTTCACGATGTCAACCTTACGATTGAGAAAGGAAGCATGGTTTCAATTCTGGGACCGAACGGTGCCGGAAAGTCGACGCTGTTAAACTGCATTGCCGGCTTATTTGAACCCCAGCATGGAAGTGTTCTTCTTGACGGTAAACCAATGGATGAAATGAGTGTCCGGGAGGCTGCCCGGATAATTGGTTATGTACCCCAGAGTCATACGCCTGTCTATGATTATACCGTCAAAGAATTTGTTGTAATGGGACGTACTCCCCATATTGGCGCTTTTGCAACACCTTCTGCCACAGATTATGAGATCGTTGAACATGCTCTGGAAATGG
>JBMNSG010000007.1:0-46618 GCA_050945075.1 Eubacteriaceae bacterium
AGCTCTTCTTTATTTTTATTCCGCAATTACAAAAGCCTTCAGTCGATTTTTGGCTTATAGAGCCGGATATTGTCAAGGCTGAATGCCTTTTCTGAAAACTGTCCGGGTTCAAGCTGATTTTCGATTTTTCCCATAGTATTCATACGGGCGTCAATCACATCGATATAATGCAGCAGTTCCGCTTCCGGGAACATGGGTTTGACGGGACTCCCGTATTCGGGTTCGTAATGATGGGAGAGGATCATATGTTCCAGCACCATCAGCACCTCCGGATCGATATTCAGTTCACGGCCCAGACGGTCTACTTCTGTGATTTCGGTGGTGATATGGCCGATCAGCTTGCCTTCAGGGGTATAATCATCGACCACACCGTTTTCGGAGGCATGCATTTCATCAACCTTGCCCATATCGTGCAGGATAATCCCGGCCGTGAGCAGGTCTTCGTTGACAAAGGGATAAAGCTTAGCCAGCTGCTTCCCCAGACGCATCATCGACACCGTGTGGTAGAGGAGTCCGCCGCGAACGGCATGATGAAAGGTCTTGGCAGCAGGGAAGTACTCGAGACGATCGCGCTTCCCGTCTACCACCGCTTCTGTGATCTTCTTCATATCCTCATTTTCGAACGATGCAATGGCATGGTCAATTTCGTCGAGCATATCTTCCGAGCTGTAAGGCGCGGTTTCGATAAACTGGTCGAGGGTGACGCTGTCTCCTTCGTTAGCCAGACGGATTCTCTGGATATCCAGCTGCAGATTGCCCTGGAATTCCTTGCCTTTCCCGGCAATCCCGACAATTCTGCCGGCCTGATAATCTTCGATATCCGCTTCGCCAGCATTCCAGACATAAGCTGTAATTTCATTGTAGTCCGGGTCTGAAAGCTGCAGCCGGATAAAACGGGAACCGTTTTTGGAATCACGGACATTGGCTTCTCTGATGTACAGATAGGCTTTAATGGGGCGATCCGCTTTTAAGTCTTTTAATCTCATTATTTTCTGAATTCCTCTTTTACATTTTCAGGGTGTTCTTTTTCATAGGCATCAATACCAGCCATCAGGATATCCGCCGCCCGGGCCAGATCCTTTTCGTTGAGCACATAAGCCAGGCGCACTTCATCACGCCCGTTATCCGGATCGAGATAGAAATCGTTGGCCGGAGTAAGCAGAACCGATTCGCCATCGACATCAAAGTCGGAGATCATCCAGCGGATAAAGGTTTCGGCATCAATGACCGGGAGCTTGAGAACATAATAGAAAGCGCCGGTCGGTTTCTTGGCGATAATATCCTTGCGGCCGCCGATTCTGTCGTAAACGATATTGCGTCGGTCTTCGTACTCGCGCAGAACAGCATCGAAAAAGCTGGTATCCAGCCGGAACAGACGGGCTGCCCCCAGCTGATCCACACTCGAAACTGCCAGACGCATCTGACACAGCTTTCTGGCTGCATAGATAAAATCCCGGTTTTTGGAAAGGATAAAGCCGATTCTGGCTCCGCATGCAGAATATCGTTTGGAAACACTGTCAATGATAATGGTGTTCTGATCCAGTTCCCGGTCGTGTCCCGGGCTTACATATTCCAGGCCGTCGTACATGAATTCACGGTAAACTTCATCCGCAATAAAGAAAAGATCGTATTTGAGTGCCAGCACCTTGAGCCGGTCAATTTCTTCCTGCGTGAATACTTTTCCCGTAGGGTTGTTGGGATTGGTGATGAGAATTCCGCGTGTTTTCGGTGTAATCAGCCGTTCAATATCTTCAATAGGGGGCAGGGCAAAGCCTTCCTTCGCATAGGTCATGATCCCGGTCAGGTCAATGCTCGATGCCTTTGCGATTTCCTTATAGACACTGTACAGCGGTTCCGGTGTCAGAATAGCATCTCCCGGATTGCAGATGGTCAGAAAAGTGAACAGCAGCGCTTCACTTCCGCCGCTGGTGATAAGAATATCCTCCGGCCCGAAATCAAGGTCGAATTTTCTGAAATATTTCGACGCTTCCTGACGCAGCTCTGGAACCCCTTCCGGTTCCGCATAAGCCAGCACCTTGCCGGTCTTCTCCTGATCGGCGATGGTTTTCATAAACTCTTCCGGCGTTTCAATGTCCGGCTGGCCGATATTCAGATAATAAAACTTCTTTCCTTTTGCTTTTTCCTGATCCACCAGGGGATAGAACTTGAGCAGAGCCGGTTCTCCCATGCTGTCTATTCGATTCGAAATCTGCATAATTCTCCTTATATCCTTCGATAAAACTATATAAAACAAATCTGTAATCAAATTCCGCTTTTCCAACGTCTTTTGAACTTTTATTATATCTGTTTTCCGGGCAATTAAAAAGGCAGGAGCCTGAACCCCTGCCTTAACTGTACCCTGTATTCCGGAATCCGCTTCCGCCGATCCCGGCCTTTCAGCACCGGATTCTTCCGGTCCTACAGCGTCAGATCCACTGTATTTTCAACTCCGTTTCTGGAGTAGGTGATACTGATTTTATCACCGGAATGCTTGGTGTAAATAATTTCCTTCAGCGCCAGCATGGTATTGACTTCGGTACCATCTGCCTTGAGGATAATGTCACCCTTTTGCAGTCCCGCCTTCGAAGCCGGGCTGTTGGCCGTAACGCTGGAAATATAAATTCCCGCCTTCAGATCCGTATCCGTCGAAACCATATACTTGGCAACTTCCTTGTCGTATCCGCTTATGCCGATGGAAACCGGATTGAAGCTGCCCGTTTCAATAATGTCATTGAGGATAGGCTTGATGATGTTGATGGGGAGCGCAAATCCCATGCCTTCACCCTGTGAAGCTTTGTAAGTGTTGATGCCGATAACTTCACCGCTGCCGTTGACCAGCGGTCCGCCGCTGTTCCCGGAGTTGATGGCAGCATCCGTCTGAATCAGGTCTTCTGCCACCAGATTGTTGTCCACAACCAGACTTCTGTTGAGCGCCGAAATAATACCTGAAGTCACACTTCGCGAATAATCCAGCCCCAGCGGATTGCCGATGGCAATGACAGTTTCACCGACCTTGCAGGTACTCGAATCACCCAGAGTAACCGCCTGCAGACCGGAAGCGTTGATTTTGAGGACTGCCAGGTCAAGACTGCTGTCCGACCACACAACCTTGGCGTCATATTCAGAATCGTCCGCCAGTGAGACGGTGATCGAAGACGGATTATCCGTCACAACGTGCTGATTGGTGACGATATATCCGTCAGTGGTAACGATAAAGCCACTGCCCGTCGCTGAATACTGCTGTGAAGAATTCTGTCCGAAAGCATTGGAAGTCGTTTCAGTTCCTACTGTATAGACCCCGACGACTGACTGCGGTACAATCTGTGCCACCGCTTCTACTTCAGACTGATAATCACCGGAATCGATGGTTATAGACTGTCCACTGGAAGTCTGATAAGTCTTGGTAGTACCCAGATTCCCGGTGAAAAAGAGTACCAGCAGCACTACAGCCGCGGTAACCAGACCGCCGATAATTCCGCCGATCACTCCCTGACTCATGGGAGTCTTTGTAGGCTTCTTCTTTTTCTGTTTTCCGGCTGCACCGGATTGAGCCTGTTCATGAGATGGCCCGGCTCCATTTTTCCCGTCTCCGGTACTGTATTGTCCGCTATATGCCTGTCCGCCTGCTGACTGATTCCAGTCACTGCCGGGCTGCTGGCTGTTATAATTCTGATCCTGCCAGCCGTGATCCGGCGTCTGCTCGTTATTCTGCTGCCAGTCATTACCTGACGGCTGCTCGTTATTCGACTGCTGTTCGCTATAAGACTGCTGATCATTGTCTAACGGCTGTTCCTGCTGCGCGCTGTCCTGGTTCGGTTCAGAGCCTGGCGCTCCTGCCTGCTGGCGGCTGTCGGAATCCTGAACTTGTTCAGGCGTATCCTCCCTGGAAAAAATAGACTCCGTATCGTCTGCAGAGGTCTCCTTTTTAGTGGATTCTACCGGTTCAAATACAAACCCAAGAGGTTTCTTATCCTCTTTTCCGGAATTCTCTCCAGATTTTCCCGGATCAAAGCTGTCTTTTCCGTCCATTTGAACTTCCTTTCTATTTCTAACTTGCTGTATCTGATCTATTCTGATCTGATTCTGAATTGTTTCCTGCAGGTGCAGACAGAATCCATTCTTGTCATGCATTTGTAATACCGTCTTAACAACCTGCGGTGATTCAAGTATACAAGCAGAACATCAAGAAATATAAAAATTCAAAAGAACGCCGGGGGTGATTAAAAGATATGCTTCTGGTCGTACTGCCTTGCTCCAGACCGGGCCGGAACATTTACAGTGTGATGATCAGAGTATATGAATCTGACAGTGTCCGCCGCGCGGGGCCACCTCGAGATTGACATCCTTCCCGGGTATGATCCCGTTTTCCGATAAAACCCGTACAGCCGTCTGATGGGCCAGCATAGGCATATTATTTTCATGGCTCAGATGGGCCAGAATAAGCTGGTCCGTTCCGCATTTAACCAGTTCGACCGCATATTCGGCAGCATCTTCATTGGAAAGATGACCACATGCACCGCGGATCCGCTGTTTCAGATAAAAAGGGTAGGGACCCGTTTCCAGCATGGCTATATCATGATTCGATTCCAGGTAAACCAGATCACTGCCCGGAAGATGCATCCGAATATCATCGGTGATAATGCCGGTATCTGTAGCGATACAGATCTGGCTGTGTCCGTCTGTAATTTGAAAGCCCACTGAATCCGCTGCATCATGCGAGGTTTTGAATGCCAGGCATTTCAAATCTCCGGGTGAAAAGGGAACATCGTTTTCGAAAACCATGCGGTTTTCCGGGCGGATTTTACCCAGCTTGTCTCCGATTTTTTCCCATGTATTAAAATTGGCGTAAACCGGAATATTATAACGCCGGGATAAAACACCTGCCCCGGCTATATGATCTGTATGTTCATGAGTAATGAGAATCCCGGTCAGATTTTCCGGTTCTTCATTGATCTCAAACAATTGTTTTTCAATTTGCTTGCCGTTCTTTCCGGCATCAATCAGAAGCCTGGTCCCAAGATGCCCGACAAACAGGGCATTGCCGCTGCTGCCGCTGTACAGACTGCAAAATTTCATTCTTTCTCCCGTTCCAGTGTCTGACAGATTTCAGACAGACAAAAAGGCGCCGTCAGGCGCCCTGAATTTACATTTGCTGCGGATAAATCGAAAGCGAATCGTCCATCCTGTAAAAGGAATAGCCTTCAGATTTCAGCGTTTCTATTACATTGGGAAGCGCTTCCATAGTGGTCTGTTTTTTCTCCGCATGGCAGAGTACGACCGAAACATTGTGCGAGTGCACACCGTCCAGAATATTCTGAGCAGTCTGCTGCGCTGTCAGACCATTGGGATTGGCATCCCCGGAGCTGACATTCCAGTCCACATAATTGTATCCGGCCGCCATTACCGCATTGATACAGGCTTTATTTGCTGTAAGCGAGCCACCCGGAAAACGGAACATTTTACTTGGTTCCTTTCCGATCGCCTGTGTCTGATAATTATGCAGTGTCTGAATACTGTCCATCAGACTGGACGGACTGTTATAAAGTGCATAATCGTGTGAGGTCGTATGGTTTCCGAGCGTATGCCCGTGGTCCACGATTTTCTTAAACAGAGTACCGTCTGTATCTTCATTATGAAGATTCGGAAAAAACGTAGCCTTGACATTATACTGATCCAGTATATTGAGCAGGGATTCAGTCTGATCCGAGGGACCGTCGTCAAAAGTCAGAAATACAATTTTCAGTCCGTCCGTATCGCCGGCAATAAGCTTCTGTTTCACATCGTCCGGAATAGCACCGCTGTCTTTGACTTCGACGGATGATGCTTCCACCGTAACGTCCTGACCTGAAGCCTCAACACCGTCTGCAGCCTGAAGCTGTGTAAAACGACTGAAATTAGTGAAAATAAAGCAACCTAAACCAACCATCAGAACCGTGACTGCCAGCAGCCCCAGAGTCATCCCATTGAGTTTAAGTTTTCTGTGCATTTAGTCTTCTTCCCGTTCTTCTTTATTTCTTTCCCGGTAGATCACGCCGCCCAGATTTCTGATATTCTGTTCCAGATGTTCATAGCCTCTGTCAATATAATGAATATCTGTAATTTTTGTTTCACCGTCTGCTACCAAACCGGCAATAACCATAGCCGCACCGGCTCTGAGGTCAGTAGCCCGGATTCTGGTTCCGGAGAGTTCTTCAACACCATTAAAGGTACAGGTTCTTCCGGTAACTGTGGCTTCAGCACCCATTTTTCTGAGTTCATCCACAAATTTAAAGCGGTTTTCGAAAATACTTTCCGTAATCGAACTGGTTCCATTGGCGATCGTCATCAGCACAGCCATCGGCTGCTGGAGATCAGTCGGGAAGCCCGGATAGGGAAGAGTCTTAACCTTGACAGGCTTGAGCGGACGCTTGCCGATTACCCGGATACCGTCGCCTTCTTCAATGATTTCCGCACCCATTTCACGAAGCTTGGCACTTACCGCATCCATATGGCGGGGAATCACGTTTTTAATCAGCACGTTACCTTCAGTCGCCGCTGCCATCATCATATAGGTTCCGGTTGTAATCTGGTCCGGAATAACTGAATATTCACAGCCATGCAGAGTATCCACTCCGTAAATACGGATGGTATCTGTCCCTGCACCCTTGATATTGGCACCCATCAGATTCAGATAGTTGGCCACATCGACCACGTGAGGTTCCTTGGCCGCATTTTCGATATAAGTGACACCTTCTGCAAGCACAGCCGCCAGCATAATGTTGATGGTGGCGCCTACGGAAACCATGTCCAGGTAAATCCGGGCACCCGTCAGTTTATCCGCATCGACAAAAACCATGCCGTGACGGATTTTAACAGTCGCGCCCAGCGCTTCAAATCCCTTGATATGCTGGTCGATGGGACGGTCGCCGATACTGCATCCGCCCGGAAGCGGAACCACAGCATGGCCGAAACGGCCCAGCAGGGCACCCAGCAGATAGTAGGAAGCCCGCATCTTGCCTATTTCTTCGTCAAACGGAGAACAGTCAGCGCTTTCAATCGATTCCGTATTCAGGAACAGATTGTCGCCTTCACGGTAAACTTCCACACCGAGTTTTTCGAGTATGTCCAGATATTTATTGACGTCCCGGATATCCGGAACATTTTCTATTTTTGATGCACAGCCGCACAGAATAGAAGCTGGGATCAATCCCAGAACCGCATTTTTTGCTCCGGTGATAGAAACCTCGCCGTTAAGCTGATGTCCGCCTTCTATGATAAAATATTCCATTCAGTCGTAGCCTTTCAAGTATGATTCAAGACAGAAGATTCTGTCACGTGATCATTCTGCCGATTGATCATGATTAAAGAAATGAATTCGTTGAAATTTATCTGATACTTGCAGTCAGGAAAATATCTGCAGCCGATTCTGCATAAATATTCGTTATGTTCTGCTTTATCTGAAACAGGACAGAGTACAGATCGTATCCAATTTAAATTGATTGTTTTCAATCAACTATCTATTTCCTGACAATCCAAGTTACATTAACACAGTTGATTATTATACCATATGTATCAAGTTATCTGAATATTTTTAAGTAATACCTTAACTGTATTCCGATTTCAGGGTATAATTTACTTTTACAGGAGCAGCCGATGAACCGATTTTTATACAGAACAGGAAACGATAATACCGGCTTTACAGTAGTCGAAAATATCTTTATAAATGAATATATTCCGGAAGCCAAGGGTGATTATGTTAAAGTTTATCTCTTTGGTCTTAAGAATTCCCAGAATCCCGAACTCGAACCGCTGAGCACCGGGGAACTGGCAAGAATTCTCGATCTCACCGAATCCGATATTCTCAAGGCCCTGGAATACTGGGAATCCAAAAAACTGATCCGTCTTGAAGAAACCGGTCCGGACAGAAACATTGTTTTCATGAACATCGCGTCGATGATGCATTATCCGGAAGTGGAAAAGAAAAAAGCGCCTGTTTATGAAATTGGAGACGAACGTTTTAAACAGATGGTCGACACGGTTCAGAATATGATGGGCGGAGAACCTCTCTCATTCCAGTATCTGAGTTCACTGAAGCAATGGACCGAGAATTACGGTTTCGATCCGGAAACGGTCATTCTTCTGGTCGAACACGCACTGACCAGCATGGAACGAAACGGTAAAACCTATAACCGCGGCGCACGTCTTTCTTACATGGAAAAAACAGCGGAAAGCTGGAAAAAGGCCGGGATCAAAACCTATCAGCAGGCAGAAGCGGAAATCCAGGGGCATAAACAGCGTTCGAAATTTGTTTATGCATTCCTGAAGGAAATGCGAATCTCCGGCAACGCCACTGAAAGCGATCTTGAAACTATCAACAAATGGAAAAAGGATCTGGGTTTTTCCGAAGAAATGATCATGGCTGCAGCCAAAAAGGCACAGGTCAAGCGAATCAATTATGTAAACAGCATTTTATACAGCTGGCACAACCAGGGATTCAAATCACCGGAAGACATTGTCCATGATGTAAAACCCTATAAAAAGAAAAACGCTGCCGAAGAAACACCCGAAGACCAGCAGCGTTCACAGGCGCTGGCAGATTACGAACAGGCTTCGATGGACTGGTTCTACAGACAGAACACCGATGAAGAAGATCAATGAACAGTTACCAGGCACAACAGGAATATCTGAAAACCGGCGAAAGGCATATCAGAGAACAGCGCAGCAGAATCGAACAGCTGCGGGCCCGTCTGCCGGAATATGACGACCTTTGTTTTAAACGCAACGAGCTTTATCCTGCCATGGTTAAAGCCAGCATGCTTAAAGATGAGGAACGTAAAAACGAACTGCGCTGTCAGCTGGAAGGGCTGGATAAACGGGAAGCGGAAATACTGAACGAACAGCACCTGCCTGCAGACTGGCTCAAGCTGCATTACAGCTGTCCCATCTGCCATGACCGCGGCTATCTTGAATCCGGGGAACAGTGCATCTGTCTGAAACAGGCCCTCCAAAACGCTGCCGTGAGCAACTGCAGTCTTACCAGCCTGCAGAGCCGGGCCCGGTTCGAGAATTACGATGCCGGTGTCTTTTCAAACGAACGGCAGAACAGCCCGCGTTCACCCCGTGAAGAAGCAGCGTTTAAAGAGAATTATTTTCGCGAATTCTGTGACCGCTATGCGAAGGCACAGAAAGAACAGAAGGGTAGTCCGGAAGACTATCTGTTTTTCGGGAAACCCGGAACTGGCAAGACCTACCTGAGTTCCTGCATCGCCAACGAACTGAGTGACAGGGGACTGCCGTATATTTATATCAGCGCGCCAAAGCTCATTGAACTGATCTTTCAGGATATCCACAAAAACCATGAAGGAGAATTCCTGAAGACACTCAAAGAAACCCCGCTGCTCATCCTTGATGACCTGGGAACAGAAAACATTTCCGCTTTCTCCTCGCGTCAGATCACCGAACTCATCAGCGAACGTCTGCTGACAGACAAATGGAACATTATTTCTTCAAACATGAATCTGAATGAAATAAAAACCAGCTATCCGGAGCGGCTTTCTTCCAGAATTACCGAAAGCTTTAACACACTGCTGTTCCAGGGAGCTGATCTGCGGACGACACTCAATCGTCAGAAACTGCAAAAAGGATGAACGAAAGTTCATCCCTTTTTTATTCGGCTGTTTTAGCTGTTTTTGATCTGCCGTTTTTGATCTGCCGTTTTTGATCTATCATTATACGATTCTGCTTCAGCAGCAGGCCTCTTACACCTGTTCCGTTTCGGATATCTATTTTCCCGGCCGGGGATTCTCTTCTACTTTGATCACTTTGCGCACCGGTCCATCCGTCCCGTAAATCGTGTGAATCTGATCGGTGTACTGTTCTCCGTCATAGACAATAACCGGAGCTTCTGTAATCAGATATGGCTTTCCACCTTTTACAAATTCCGCCAGAACCAGATTTGCAGGCCGGTCCAGCCGGGGATGAACCATACGGATCCGTTTCAGTTCCAGACCGCATTTTCTTCCTTCCGCTGCCAGTTCTGTCAGCCTTTCCGGTTTGTGGACAATACACAGTTTTCCTTTGTCTTTTAAATGAACCGCCGCAAACTGGAGCAGATCCTGCGCGGTCAGCATGACTTCGTGCCGTGACACCTTCAGGCTTTCTCTGGGATTGGTCAGTCCGGTTCCTGTTTTAACGTAGGGCGGATTCGATACAATCACATCCAGTGAAGAAGGTTCGATATCCGTCTGTCTGCGCACGTCATCGCAGATAATATGGATCCTGTCTTCCAGTTCATTCAAGGCCACAGACCGTGAAGCCATGTCCGCCATATGCGGCTGAATCTCAAAGGCTGTTACAGCGGCTACCGGACTCTTTGCACACAGAAGAAGCGGAATAATACCGGTTCCGGTTCCGATCTCCACCGTCTTGCTTCCGTATTTTAAAACCGGTGCTGCAAACCAGGACAGAAGGACCGCATCAATGCCGAAACAGAAAAAACGGGGATCCTGTATAATCGACAAACCATTCCCCAGATCCTCGAGTCGTTCATTTTCATTTAGCTTTACACTGCTGTTCATTCCATCTCTCCTTGCTGGCGGGTATACCTGTAATCATACACCATCGAATTGCCTGTTCGCTTTCGTATAAAATTTACAGGCGATTTGATATAATTATACGATAATAAGCCAATTGAATCTGGTTTACCTGGAGATATTATGAGCCAAAACAGCAATCCGTTTAAACGGGATACTGATAAGACCGGTAACGAACAAAAACTTAATAAAAATACATACTTCAGCTACATCGAAAAAGAAAAAGATTATGACCGTCTGGACGATGTGTTCCAGAAAGCCGTAATTCGTTCCCGCCATCAGCGTATCAAGACCTACGCATCGGAACGGAGAAATTCTCTGAAAGAACAGCGCCAGAAACGCAGGGATGTCTACAAAACCAATCCCAGGCTGGAAACTGTTTCTACCGGTGAAATCAACACCAAGCTGGTTAATCTGACACTGAATCAGGATACAGATCTGGACAGCTGGAGAGACAGCCAGATTGGTATGATCGAAGAAATCTGCGGAGACAATCTATCAGATACCATTACCACTGATTTTCTGCCGGATCTGGAAAAAAATCTTAATGCCGCGACAGCGAAAACAACATCCGGGCGCACCGGAAAAACGCCGCTGGGCGGTTTTGGAAAAGCCGCAGCGGAGAGAACCGGAAAGACACCGCTGGGCGGTGCTGGCAAAACAGGAACCGAAAACACGGCCAAAACACCATTGGGGACTGCTGCAAAAATGTCAAACGGAAGAACCTCCAAGACTTCTTCCGACGATACAGGCAGTACATCTGAACCGTCAGCGGATGATCCCGAAGAAATCAACCGGATCCGCGAAGCAGAATATCATGACGGCTTCAAAGAACATGAAGAAGAGCTGGTAGAGAACTTTTTCAAAAACCTGGTGATTCCGGAAATCAGTCCCAAGAAAACAAAACCTTACATTCCACCGGAAAGCTTCGATCTGGGATTGATCTCAGAAGAACCCATTGACGATATCGGAGAAATCGAAGCCGGCATGGAAGACCAGAAGCAGCCCGGCGACCATACCAGACTGCTGAATATTATCAATAATCTGGATACGGAAACCTCTGCTCCGGAACAAAAGACGTCTGAACAGGAACAGGCAGAACAGAATTTACCGGAAAACAATCAGACTGAACAAGAACAGAATTTCCAGGACCTGACACAGCCGGAACCAGAATTGTCAGAAACCGTCCTGCCGGACGAACAGACAGAGCAGAATCAGGCGGATCTGAAACAGGGAAATTCGAATACAACGGTCATTCCTGTTTCTTCTGTCAGTCAGGATTCAGAACCTGAATTTTCTTCTGATGATACGATAACAGACGCTGCAGCAGACAGCTTTGATACAGATTTCGGAATCAACGCTGGCAGCGGCTCTGAAGTAGACAATGACGAAATAACTGAAACCATCATTCCGGAAAACGTCAGGGGATCCGCAGAAGCATCGATATCTGAACCACAGGCCGAACCGGAAGCGAAGACTCCTGTTGTTGTAAAATCATTTACCGAAGACAAGGAACTCAGAAATTCTGCCATCGGTCTCGGAATCAGCCTGCTGATTCTTCTGGGCTTCACCCTTTATTTCAGAAACAGCTTTCTGGCAGCAGACTGGATTGTTCTGGGCGTTCTGATTACAGGCATGATTTTAACCTGTGATCTGCATCATCGTAATGTGCTTGTTTTCTGTGGATTTACATTCGCACTGCTCATTTTTATGCTGTTGTACGGGGTTTATGTCCACGGAAATGTGATGGGCCTGTATAATTATCTGTGGTTCCTGATTATCCCGATCTGTCTGCAGACCAGCTATGCGTTTATCAATAATTACGCCTGCTGGCTGGCCGACAAGCGCAAGCTGAAACGGCAGCAGGGCGCTCAGGCTTATATTGATGAAGACATGAACATGGACGAAACAGAGCTCTTTGAAGATCAGAATTACAGCCCTCTGGTTTCGTCTGAAGATAATCCGAAATCAGAAACCGGCCGTGAATCCGGATCTGAAAAGAAAAATGAAGCCGTTGCCGGACAGGATTATTCCAGCGGGACGGACAGCATTCCGGACCAGAACTATTCTGCCGGACAGGACAATATCCCGGAACAGGATGATTCCGCCGGACAGGACAGTATCCCGGGCCAGGACTATTTCTCAGGCCAGGACAGCATCCCGGATCAGGGTTATTCCACAGCTCAGGACAGCATTCCGGATCAGAGCAGTATCACCGAACCGGATGATGAAGATCATCTGGACTGGATTCAGGGAGAGCTTGACGATCTCCGCCAGCTTAAAGACGATGATACCAGCGTGATCTTCGGGAACATCACCGACTTTGAAACAGATCATAAGGACGATAAAGATCTGACCCGCGAGTTGAATCTGCTTTTTGAAGATTCAGGCAAGCTCTCAGACAATTCCGTTAAAGACAAACAAAAGAAATAAAAAGCAGGCATATGCCTGCATTTTTTCTATCATTCTTTATATTCTGTAAACAGAATTTTCATATCACAATTCAGGAAAAGACAGCATGGAAAATACGAATAAAAATTGTACCGTTACTATAGAAACAGCAGACTCCGTCGAAAAAGTTCAGGTCCCGGCCGGAACCGATCTGCTTACCGCCCAGGTAATGGCGGATCTGCATCCGGATGCCCCCTGCGGGGGCCAGGGCCGGTGTAAAAAATGCCTGATCGATCTGATCGAAACAGACGCTGACGGCCGCGAACAGACCCGCCAGGTCGTAGCCTGCACCTATCCGGTTACGCGCGACCTTCATGTCCGGCTGATCGCACCGGACAAGATGCACCGGATTCTGACAGATACCAGCGACAGCTCCACTGAAACTGAAGTCAATCCGCTTCCGGTTCAGGGACTCGACAACCGCTATCTCGTTGCTTTTGATATCGGGACCACCACCATTGCCGGCTTTCTTCTGGACGGAAAAACAGGCGGACGACTGGCAGAAGCAGGTCGGTTAAATCCTCAGGCTCAGTTCGGAGCCGATGTAATCTCACGCTGCCTGTATGCACAGAAAAACGGGAGGGAAACGCTATCCCGGCCGGTCCTCGAAGCACTGAATTCCCTGCTTGCAGAACTCGCGGCCAGCGCTGGGATTCAGACGGCTGATATTTCTCAGGTGGCGTTATGCGGCAATACTGCCATGCATCACCTGCTGCTGAAGCTGCCTACTGAAAAACTTGTAACAGCTCCTTACGACTGCGGCCCCCGGAATTCACTGCTGCTTTCAGCAGAAGAATCCGGACTGTGTACGGCGCCGGGCAGCAAGCTCAGAATACTGCCGCTGATCGGCAGCTTTGTCGGGGCGGATACAGCTTCCTGTATCGAAGCGGTCCATTTCGAACAGCAGGAACAACCGATCCTGATGATCGATATCGGTACCAACGGAGAAATTGTACTGGGCAATCGTGACAAACGGCTGGCATGCTCAACCGCTGCCGGTCCGGCTTTTGAAGGCGCTAATATTTTCTGCGGCATGCGTGGCGCAGAAGGAGCGATAGACCATATCACATTTGACGGAAAAGACCTGAACGTGCACGTCATCGGCGGGGGAAAGGCAAAGGGAATCTGCGGTTCCGGACTGCTGGATGCCGCAGCTGCCTGCCTGAATGCGGAGCTCATCGATATAAGCGGACGAATTGCGGACCCCGCAGATGTGGCACCGCATCTGCGGTTCCGCCTTACTTCAGTGGGTCCGGTTCGGGCAATCAAGCTTAAAGACGGTATCGTGCTGACGCAGAAGGATATACGGGAATTGCAGCTGGCAAAAGGGGCCATGGCTGCAGGGATTGGCATTCTTCTGAAGAAATACGGAATAGACGATGCCAGCACCCAGCTGGGAAAAGTATTTATCGCCGGAGCTTTCGGAACCTTCCTCAATCCTGAAAGTGCCTGCAGAATCGGGCTCATTCCGGGTGAACTGCTTGACCATATTCAGGCCGTTGGTAATGCCGCCGGTAAAGGCGCACAGGACTGCGTACTTTCGGAAACAGCGATGGACCGCTGTCTGAAGCTTGCCGATGAAACAGAATTTGTCGAGCTGGCAAATGAACGTGGCTTCCAGGACTTGTATGTCGAGATGATGGGCTTCCCGGAATCCTGAAGCGAAGCACCTGAAGGCGGCAGTAAAAGATCTGGGAGCAGCAGCAAAATGCCGAAAAACGATCATAAAAAAGAGACCGTTCAAACGGTCTCTTTGCTTTTTTTGAAACGAATCAGGACACAGCCGGTGTAGGAAACAGTTCCGCGTCCGTGATAATAGGGAATACCGGCATCGCGGCACAAATCCGATACCTGAACGCCTGCGGCTTCCAGAGAAGAATGGGAGCGTTCCGGCTGACGGCAGGGATTGTCAGGATAGGTACATTCTTTACAGAGCGTACAGGTTCCTGCTCCCAGCGGCATACAGGATTCAATCTGCGGCATCTGCCGGAGTTCATCCACCAGATTTTCAAAATTGGTTTTATTGTGTTTTTCCGCTTCTACCATTCCTTCAAAATCAAAATCATCCTCCAGACGGGCTACCGTCTGCACGATAATCCCGTGATCGTAAGCATGAATGCGCGCCTTGATTTCAGGGAGGGTTCCGCATCCCGGGGGACAGGCCCAGTTTTTACCATACATACCGCAGCGGTTAGCTGCACACATATCCCGGACTTCATCCAGAAGCACAATGATCTCCGGATTAAACGCACAATACTCGTCAAATAACGGAAGAACGGCAGAATCCTCCATGATCCTGCCGAGCTCCGTGTCTATGGTTTTCTGAGTGTTCATTTATTTCTCTGTTGGAAAATACTGATCGCCCTTACCGATTTCTTCGTTGATTTTTTCTTTCAGTCCCGGTGTAATACACCAGTCCAGACCGTAGGTGAGAGCCGGAATGAAATTTCCGCCCGGACCATATTCACGCAGTGCCCGCTGGACTTCTTCATGAATTTCTTCGTCCGAGGAATCTGCACGGTCAACAATGGCTGAATCCAGACCGCCCATCAGCAGCATCTTCCCGTCAATCTGCTTCTGCATTTTGGGAATGTCATTCTGGGGCAGTACACCCTGCCAGATATCAATGCCGATTTCCGGCATGTCTTCAACGATGTTTTCACAGTAGGAATCCGCGTGATGCATGATCAGACAGCCTCTGTCCTTTGCATCCTGATAAAGGATTTTCGCACGCGGCTTAAAGAATTCACGCCAGGTATCCGGACTCATAAACAGCTTGTCATGAGAACCCCAGTCATCATGAAACATCACGATATCCGGTTCCAGATTATCCAGCAGCACCTTTAAGAATCTGCGTTTGAATTCGAGGATAAAGTCCAGGAACTCTTCCATATCGTCCGGTTCCATCAGTATGTTGCACAGCGCGTCTTCAAAGCCCATCATAAAATGGGAGGTTTCGAACAGACCGGTGAACACACCGACCATGACCAGCTGACCGCGGTCACGGATTTCCTGCGCTTCTTTTTTTGCTTCCGTCCAGTCAATATCTGCACCTTCGACATCGGGCATTTTTACATAGTCACGCCATTCGGTGATATCGGGACAGAGCTTTGTTTCATCATTGACAATGGGCATACAGCCCGGTTCATGTTCACCCCATTCATAAAAGACGCCAAACTGGTCTTTGCCTTTCTGTCCGGGGCCAACCGGCTTGAACCAGCTGTTGAGCGGATCCATAATCAGGCCAAATGCTTCCCATCCCTTAACGAAGCGTTCGGGTTTCCCATGCTTCAGGGTTTCCATAAAGTTTTCTTTTACACTCATTACCATAAGACGATCCTCCGGAGAATCAGACAGCAGCTTTGGCAGTCTGGGCTGCACCGGCTGCATCCGGGCTGTAATAATCGGCTCCGATTTCCTTTGCGAAATCTTCTGTAATAGGCGCGCCGCCTACCATAATCTTGAAGCTGCCTCTGTTAGGCTGCTGATTGAGTACATCTACCGTATCCTTGAGAGAAGGCATGGTTGTCGTAAGCAGGGCAGAACAGCAGACAATTCTGGTATCCGGGTTATCCTGCAGGGTGCTTACAAAGGTATTCTTGTCAACATCGACGCCGAGATCGATGACTTCAAATCCCGCGGATTCCAGCATCATCGAAACCAGGTTTTTCCCGATATCGTGCAGGTCGCCCTGAACCGTGCCGATAATGACTTTACCATTGGCTCCAGCTTCGCCTTCCGCCAGGTAAGGCTTGAGGGTGTCGACGCCTTTTTTCATGGCACGTGCTGCCACCAGCATTTCCGGAACAAAAACTTCACCGGCGGAGAATTTCTGTCCTACTGAATCCATGGCTGCAATCATTCCTTCGTTCAGAATTGCTGACGGATCTACACCTGCATCAACTGCCGCTTTTACTGCATCACCGATTTTTTTAGCACGACCTTTTTCAACCAGGTCAAAAACTTCCTGAATACCTGCCATTTTATTCTCTCCTCTAAAATAGAATTTGTATGCATCGTCCTGCCGAGACGATATTTACCGTTTTTCCACCGCATCTGATCATGCGGCCCATTACCGCTGTCTTTCCGTACTTACGATTCCAGTATCAGACACCAGCATCGCATTCCTGCATCAGAATCCGGTATCAGACACCAGCATCGCTTTCCTGCATCACAATCCGGTATCAGAATTCAGCATCGGACCGGCTTCTGTTATGATTCGCCGAACAGTCCGTCTCTGAATGCGCCGATGTATTCGAGACAGAATTCGTCGTTACCGAGCAGTGCATCTGCTGCGTAAGCTGCCCCCGTAAGCATGTGATTGGACGGATCCATAATGGCGCTGTCCATACCAGCCTGAGCTGCAAGAATCATGAAAGCCTGGTTAATGAGCTTTCTCTTGGGAAGGCCAAACGAGATATTGGAAAGTCCGCTGGTGATATGAACGTCCGGTTCGATTTCCTTGATCTGTTTGCAGGTTTCCGCAAAAGTGGAAAATGCTTCTTCGTCCGTGGAAAGCGTCACGACCAGCGGGTCAATAAACAGTCTGTCATGAGCAATTCCGTACTTGTCTGCTTCTTCAAGAATCCGTTTAAATACTTCAATCCGTTTTTCGCTGGTTTTCGGGATCCCGCTGTCATCGCATAACAGCGCAATACAGTTCCATGTGGTATCGGCAATAACGGGGAAGATAATATCCGTTTTACTGCCTTCCATTGAAACAGAATTGACGATTCCCGGTTTGCTGCACATCTTAATGCCTGCTACACAGCTTTCCGGACTGGGGCTGTCTACACAAATCGGAGTGTCCGTTGTTTCTTCAATCGCTTCGATCATCCATTTCAGAGTGTCCGCTTCTTCCGTTTCAGGAACTGAAGCACAACAGTCGATGTAGTCTGCACCGCTGTCTGACTGAAGCTTTGCCAGATTCTTTACGAATTCCGTGTCATGCGCTGCCACTGCCTTGCTGACGGAAGGAATCGAGCCATTGATTTTTTCGCCGATGATAATCATATTTTTTCTCCTGATTGATTGTAAACCTATTCTATCAGCCTGATGCCCGGATTCATATCCGCAGTCCGTTTGACATTTATAGCCGTTCTTCCTACAATGTGTAGGACGATTACAATTTTAGACTAATATCCGTATTCTGGAGAAATCATGAAAATCAGTCCTTCCTATCTGGCCGCACGTCTGTCTGAAACGTTTAAACTGAACATCTTAAAACCGCTTTCTGATCTTCCTTCACTGGATGGCGCCGGTTTTATAACATCGGCCGATATTCCTTCCGGCAGCTCTGTCTGGATTCCTGCTGATGGAAGCGTCCCGTACACCAATCTGTCTGAAGGCTTTATCCTGTCTTCGATTGACTATCCGGAAGCGTCAATCCGCGTGGAAGATACTGTCTCTCCATTCAGGCTGATGGATGCCGTGATCAAGATCTTTACGGTTCTGGACAGCTGGTTTGAGGATCTGAGCCGCCTGTGCCTGGAAGGGGGGACGGTCCAGAAAATGCTGGAACGCAGTGAACCCGTGATCCATCATCCGATGCTGGTCATCAGTGTTGACTATATGATAATCGCAACGACTGCCTCGAACCGGGTTACCGAGCTCCCGACTCTGAAAGACGGATTTCTGGGAACCACAGATGAATCCTTCAGCGACATCACCTCACTCAAACAGGATCCCGAATTTCATGAACTGGAAAAACTGGATGGTGTGTTTTATTATCCAGGAAATCTGGCCGTCGACTCGAGCGTCTGCATCAACCTGAAGCGGGACGGACAGATGGCCTACCGGCTTATGTACGAGAACGGTCCCGATGGACTGGACCGCCGCTACAGCTTTCTTCTGGAAACTCTGGCACCCTTTATCATGCACGCGCTTTCCTACAATCTGCAGGGTGAACGTGAATCTGATAAAAGCCTGCACAACGTGATTATGAGTTTTATGAGCTCCAAAAATGCAGATTACGTATCGGTATCCAATCAGCTGGACAGGCTGGGCTGGTCACCGGAAAGCCGTTATCTCTGTCTGGTTTTAAAACCGTCCTCACTGGACGTGGTAAACATGACGCTGCGGACCATTGCCGGTTATATGGAAAACACCATTCCCGGAGCCGCCGCCATTCCGTTCCACGAAAATGTGGTGATCTTTATCAATCTGACAGACTGTCCCTATTCACCGGACCAGATCGAGCACCGGCTCTCTGTCTTTATCCGCGACAGCTTCCTGAAAGCCGGCTACAGCCGCATTATGGAAGGGCATTTCAATCTGCGCAGGCAGTACGAACAGGCGATGATTGCCATTGAAACCGGGGAACGGATCCGCCCCGACCGCTGGATTTTCCATTTTAATGACACTGCTCTGACCTATATCCTCGACCAGGCAGAAAAACGCCTGCCCGGAGACATGATCTGCAGTGAGGGACTGCTCCGGCTGATGGCACATGACAGAAAACACGGCTCGGAATATGCCCAGACACTGCGCACTTATCTCAATCACAACCAGAACGCTGTTAAAACCGCCAAAGAACTCTATATTCATCGCAGCACCTTTCTGTACAGGCTCGATAAAATCCGGGAAATCCTGGGAAGCCAGCTGGAAAATCCGGATGAAATTCTGTACCTGATGCTGTCCTATAAACTGCTCGATAATGAAGCCAGAAGAAAAAAATAAGCGCAGCCAAAGCTGCGCGTAAAAGAATACGTGAAATCCTGTTATGAGACAAAAGATACTCTGAACAGACGTTCCGCATTTTCTGCGGTTGCCTGAAGCAGCTGCTCCAGCGGAATCTGTTTGATGTCTGCCATTTTCTGAGCGATATACCAGGTGTTGGACGGCTCATTGACGGTGCCGCGAACCGGTTCCGGTGCCATATACGGGGAATCCGTTTCCAGCATAATCCGGTCCAGCGGGGCATAAGCGATGACATCCGGTGTTTTGCGGGCGTTTTTAAAAGTAAGCGGTCCGCCTATGGAGATGTACATGCCCAGGTCAAGGATCTCCCGGGCCATTTCCACAGAGCCGGAATAAGCATGAAACACACCGGAAGCCTCACGATTCAGATACTCGCGGATCAGATCCATTGAATCCTTATGGGCTTCCCGGTCATGGATGATGACCGGCAGCATGAGCTCTCCGGCCAGGTCCAGCTGGTCTTCAAAAACCTTTTTCTGAGTGGCTTTATCCGGATTGTCCGGATAATGATAGTCCAACCCGATTTCGCCGATTGCCAGTGTTTTAGGCAGTGCAGCCCATTTACGGATCTGTTCCCGGGAATCCTCGCCTTCATACTTGTCGGCATCCATGGGATGGAATCCGACACCGGCATAAACCTCCGGGTACTGCTGTGAAAGTGCCACCGCGGCCGCGCTGGTCTTGTAATCACATCCCGGATTCAGAATAAAGCCCATTCCGCGCTGGCGTGCCCGTTCCATTACCTCATCGATATTTTCATTGAGTTTCTCATCATCCAGATGAGCATGTGTATCTGTAAGCATATTTCCTCTTTCAGGTAATTACGGACGCAGGGCAGATATCGGCATTTTTCCAGAAAGACCACATCATGCTGAACTGGAAGATTATTCCTGTTCTTCCTGCTCCTGCTGTTCCGTTTTACTGTGTTTGTTGATGCGGTCTATTTCCATTTTAATTCTTTTTTTACGGACTGCAGCCAGAACCTGCTCCAGTTCTTCAGTATTTTCATCATTGATAAGATCTCGCAGATTATTCATGCTGTTCATGAATCCGTCAATCTTTTCGACCAGTGCCTCTTTGTTTTCACAGAAGATCTGTGACCACATGGAGGCATTGATCATGGCGATACGGGTCAGATCCGCAAAGCTGCCGCCTTCGTAGTCGGTAATCTGCAGATCATCCTCACCATCGATCAGGGCAGATGCGATGACATGGCAGAGTTCCGATGTAAAGGCGATCTTGCTGTCGTGATTTTCTGCCGTGGTTTCAACAATATTGGTAAAGCCGATTTTCCGGATCAATCGTTTCAGGAAGTCCAGACTGGCCGTACTGTTGGATTGGAGTGGTACCAGAATATAGTTGCGATCGACAAAAATCCTGCGGTCGGCACCGCCGTATCCTTCTTTTTCAGAGCCCGCCATCGGGTGGCCGGGAATATAATCAACATCCTCACGCAGTGTCTGACTGACGGCTTCAATCACCGGTTTCTTGATACCGGCTATATCGGTAATCACGACGCCTGGTTTGAAGACAGGCATATAATGACAGATAAAATCCGCCGTCAGCCGCGGGTACAGACAGACACAGACCAGGTCTGCCCGGGACAGAGCCGGCGCAATACGCTCGTCACTGAAGCCTTCATCGATCACACCGTCTGAAAGCGCCTGTTCCAGAACCTCTTCATTCTGGTCATAAGCGATCAGGCTGTGCGGTTCGAGCTGGCGGAAGGCGTCTGCAAGCGCACCGCCCATAAGCCCCAGCCCGGCAATGACTATATTCAGTCCCTTTAATGAACGGAGACCGTTTTGACGTGAAAAATGACTGTTTTCTACAGAATCAGAGGAGCATCTTTCTTTGTGCTTCTGGTTCTGCTTCGGAAAACCGGAGGTTCCTGACTGCTGACTGTTCAATTATATAACCTTGTTTTCGATATCCGCGTAACGGGAAAGCTTTTTCATGATACCGTCAAACTGCGTCGGAGTAATAGCCTGTTCGCCGTCACAAAGAGCTTCTTCCGGTTTGTTGTGTACTTCGATCATCAAACCGTCTGCTCCTGCAGCAATGGCAGCCTTAGACATATCTTCCACACACCAGCTCAAGCCGGTAGCGTGGGTGGGATCTACGAAAACAGGCAGGTGTGTCTGATGCTTCAATACCGGAATCGCTGACAGATCCAGTGTGTTTCTGGTTGCTGTTTCGAAGGTTCTGATTCCGCGTTCACACAGGATGACATTGTCATTTCCGCCAGCCATGATATATTCGGCAGACATCAGCAGTTCCTTCAGGCTCATCGCCATTCCGCGTTTGAGGAAGATCGGCTTTTTGGTGCGTCCGAGTTCTTTAAGCAGGGTAAAGTTCTGAGAATTACGGGCACCGACCTGAATTACATCAACATCGGCAAACATCGGCAGTTGGGAGAGGTCCATGATTTCAGTAACAATCGGAAGTCCTGTCAGCTTTTTGGCGTGAAGCAGCAGTTCCAGTCCATTGGTTCCCATTCCCTGGAAAGAGTAGGGGGATGTTCTGGGCTTGAACGCACCGCCTCTGAGCATTCTTGCACCTGATTTTTTGACGTCCTGAGCAATTGAAACAATCTGATCTTCGCTTTCCACCGAGCAGGGACCGGCAATAACCGTCAGATTGTTGCCGCCTACCTGGACTCCGCCAATATCGTAGACTGAATTTTTGGGATGAAATGCTCTGTTGGCTTTCTTGTAGGGTTCATTGACTCTGATCACCTTTTCGACAATATGCTGGGAACTGATGGTACTTACTTCAATCGATTTGGTATCACCGATCAGTCCGAGAATCAGATGATCTCTGCCCTGTGAGCGATGGATCGCGAAGCCGCGATCCTCCAGCGCATGCGTCAGGCGTTCTACTTCTTCCGGTTTCGATTCTGGTTTAATGACAATAATCATGACTCCTCCATGGGTCGTTGTTTCCAAATTATATCTGTGGCAGTGAGATGGTACGATATCGCAGGGTAAAAAAAAGACGGCTCGCGAGAGCCGTCTTTCATAGTTACTGAATTGAAAATGGTCTCTCTGAATTTAATCCACGCTAATAAACCAGTAATAATACTGGCTAAAAAAGGGCGCAAATTTTTCAGAGATTGACTTTATCATTTTTTTCACCTTGTCATCATTATAGACAATACACTATCCTTGTCAAACAATTTTCTTGATATTATTAAAATAAATACAATTATCCCGGCAGAAATCCCGTTCGGATAACTGCTATAATTGGACTATCAGCTTGTAAAATGCCAGTCGGAAAGCGTTTTTTATGCAGAAAACCCTGCAGATACACTTCCGGGTCAGACGATTATCCTGGTTTACAATCTCGAAAATAATTTGAATAATTTTCAATGATTTCCTGAATATTACAGAACGAGAGTGTAAAATCCGTTTGTTTTTATCCTGGAAAAACCGTTCAGCGAAAATTTATTGTAAACTAGGTTTATTAAACTGAAGGAGGTACAATTTGCCATTAAAAATACCGTCAGATCTTCCCGCATACGAGATTCTCGGGAAAGAAAATATATTTGTTATGGATCAGAACCGGGCCATGAGTCAGGATATCCGTCCGCTTGAAATAGCGATTGTCAATCTGATGCCTACAAAAATCGTAACGGAAACCCAGCTGCTCCGTCTTCTGGGCAATACACCGCTGCAGGTAAACATTACACTTATCAAAACAAAGAGCCACGACTCGACTCATATATCCGCGGAGCATATGAACTCTTTCTATAAGAATTTTGATGAAGTCAAAAAACGCCATTTTGACGGCCTGATCATCACCGGTGCTCCTGTAGAAACCATTCCGTTTGAAGAAGTCGACTATTGGGACGAGCTCTGCGAAATTATGGATTGGAGTAATACCAACGTCTATTCAACCTTCCATATCTGCTGGGGGGCTCAGGCTGCTTTGTATTATCATTATGGTATTAAAAAGCATATGCTTCCAAAAAAACTGTTCGGGGTGTATGAACACGTCGTTCGTGACGAATATATCCCGCTGTTCCGCGGCTTTGACGATTCTTTTTACGCGCCTCATTCCCGTAACACGACAGTCGATGCGAACGAAATTGAATCCAACCCGCATCTGAAAATACTGGCCTATTCTTACGAAGCCGGCGTTTACGTAGTTGCAGCAGAAAACGGCAGGCAGATTTTTGTGATGGGTCATTCAGAATATGACAAAGATACCCTGCAGAAAGAATACCAGCGTGACATTGCCAGGGGACTGGATATTGATGTTCCCAAGAACTACTTCATAGATGACGATCCTGCCAAGGGGATCAAAATCAAGTGGAGAAGTCATGCCAATCTGCTCTTCTTTAACTGGCTCAATTACTACGTCTATCAGGAAACACCGTACCTTCTGGAAACAGATGAATCCTGAATTCTGAACAGATAAACAAAACCCGGTTCCGGAGCGGCTCCTGTATCAAGAGCGCCCGGAACCGGGTTTTTATTCATGTTCCAGCCTTCCCAATTGATTCTTCTATTCTGTAGCAGCAGTCCGGCCTGCGTGATCAGTCCAGATAGTTGACTGAAGGCGTATGGATAATCGGATAGACTTTTATTTCACTGGTATCAAGCAGTGGTGCCATCTTCAATGCATTAACCCGTTGTGTTTTATAGGTCTTATAATAATAGGTCAGTGATTCTGCACAGAAAACAGAAGTATAAAGACTGATATCATACCATCCGGGTGCTTCTTCGACCATACCTTCTGGAACGTTCACGACTGAGAAACCGTTCATCATGGCCATAACGGAAGTCAGTTCATCTTTTCCCTTAACCAGATATTCCCGGGCAAAAGAGAGACGGACAAAACGGGATGGCGGTGAAAAATCTCCGGGTACACCCCAGGTTCCGCCGCCGCTTCCAAATTTTTTCAGGACTTCGCCGTCCAGTGTTTTCGGTTCCGGATTGGTCCGTGTCTGAACCAGATAATTACGCAAATTGGTCAGGTGCCAGCTGTAGGACGGTGAATTGGTGAGAACACCGTGGGCATGGTCATAAATGGTAAGACCTTCCGGATCCGGTTCCAGAACCACAGAGCGTCCGGTTTTGTCCGAGAAAATATAGTGGCAGGTCGCATGACGTCCCTGAATCACTTCGTCGACCAGCTGCGATTCCTTCGCCAGTGCAATCAGCTCGTCCAGATCTCTGCACTGGCCGAGTATATAGGCGACGTAAAATCCGGGATAAACCGCTTTGGGTCCGGCTTTTTCCATAGGCGTATAAGTCGCAAAGCCAGGGTAAAGAAGATTGGCACCCATCAGCCCGTATTCATTGACACCGTCAAACAACAGGGGCTGTGAAAGCATCCCCGGTCCCATGCCCATTCCCATCATCGCGTAGGGCAGCTTCACCGACGGACTGGCCGGATCTGCAAGCAGATGAAATTCCATATTACGCGGGCAGAAAACCAGAGCCATATCCGGCTGCGGAACCGTATCGTAGGTTCGTCCCTGGAAATGAAGTTTTCCGTCCTCACTTTCCCATGTAAAACACGAGCATCCCATACTCATTGTTGTAGTCTCCTTTACTGAAATCATATCCAGTGTTTTTATCATTCATACCCAGACAGACTGAACAGTTAAAATTGTAAAAGAAAAAAAGAGTGCATACAAATCGCGCACTCTTGTAATTTTACATTTTATGTAATTTTTATGTATGTATTTATCTGTTTTGTAATATTTATGAAAAATACGCAGAATTTTATGGGCTTTAAAATGCGTTTTAAGCGTCTTTTAAAGAGTCGCTCAACTCATTTATCCTTGAATACATAAATCGTTTCTCTGCTCGTTTTTACGCCTTTTTCGACCATATCCATGAAGATATCAATGTTGTCACATTTTTCCCAGTTAATGATCAGATACTTGGCCGTCCACATGGCAATACGACAGGCATCCGTCCGATCCTGCTCACTGGCAATGGTATCAAAATCCGGAAGGGGAACAAAGCTGCCCACTCTGGAAATAACCTGCGCACCCGAAGCCCCGCAGACCTCGTGCATGAAATCTTTCATGAGCTGATCCCGATACTGAACATGAGGACGATACATGGGCTTGGCATCCCGGTCCCAGCATTCCGCATAAATGCGGATATAGGATTCAATCATCCCGCGCATGTAGGAGAGGACTGACTGTCTCATGCGGGCGCAGTACTCTTCCGTATGATCAGGCATATAAAACCAGCGGATATATTCATAGAGCAGACTGCCCATCAGATAACCGGTATCGCAGGAAGCCAGACCCATATAGGTATACTCCTGATCGATGATTTTCATCTCATCCTGGCTGATCAGAATGTTGGACGTATGCAAGTCACCGTGCACCAGACATTCTGCTTTTTTCATATGGAGCTGGCGCAGCCTGAGCATCTGTGTTCTGAAGTTTTCGTCCTGCCATGGAATCTCATTGATCTCAATCCGTGCCGGATCGATATCGGGCGGAACCGGACGTTTTTCGTTAAAAGCAGATTCTTCACGCAGGAACAGACCGATTTCAAAAATAAGCCGCATCGATGGATTCAGGAAAGCGGCCTGCAGCTTGCGGTGTTCCACCGCATCCATGTAGATTTCCGAGGTATAGAAATTCGTTTTGGCCAGAAATTCACCAATCTGTTCCGGAAAATTCGGAAACTGCATGCCCCGCATCATCTCAAAACGCAAAATCCGGAGATTGGAGCAGTCTTCACAGATATAGACATGATTTTTCTTGTCGACATCATAGATTTCCGGAATATACTGGGGAACAATGGCACCCTTTATTTCCATGATGCAGGCTTCAGTCAGATTCCTGTCCTGCTTCATGGGATTGGTTCCCGGATTGATTTTCTTAAGAAACTGTTTCGCCTGTTTGACTATCAGAGATTTACCATTCTGGTCCCAGACGCGGTAAACGAAATTAACAAAGCCGTCCCCGTCTTCTTCTTCATTTTCTCCGAATTCATAGACAGAAAGCTGTGCATCCGGGGCAAAATAATCTATACGGCTTTTAACGTAATCCGTTACATTTTCTCTTGTGATTTCTAGATAACTCATGGCGTTCCTGCTCCTGTCCCTTCGAGTATATCAGAGCAGCTCCGGAGACTGAATGGAATATATTTTCCGGATTGGATAGAAAATCATCATAAAAAAAGAACGTTACACCATCGGGATGATGTATCGTTCTTTGTATTTCACTGCTTCCTTACAGAAAAGCTGTCTTATTCAGTGGACTTGGTATAATTGTTGGTTGTTCCGGTCGATGTATCAGTCATAGCCAGCTTGGTATCATTTTCCGAAAGGGTATAGTTATAGACGATTGTCTGACCGCCGTATTCGGACGCATAGACCAGGGTGATGGTGCCGGCTTCCGCATCTGCTGTATATTTCGCTGCATCAGTTCCGGTAATCTGGAAAACACCACCCTTGGTAAAGGTGACATTCATAATGTCAGGACTGGTATCATCTTTCCAGGTTCCCACCAGCTTTGAAGCAGAATCACTTTCTTTGACAGCAACTGAAACGCTGCCGCTGAATCCGGTAAGCAAAAAAGCGGCCAGCAGAGCTGCAAGAGTAACCGCGACCAGACCGATATTAAACTGTTTGTTTGTCATAATGACCTCTTTCCGACCGTTTCGATTCTTTTTCAGGCATTTCAATCCTCTTCAGGTATCCGCGTCGATTTTGTTTATTATATTATTTTTAACGCTGGATATCCACAAAGACTTCTTTAAATTAAAGCGGAAATGACCGGAAAACGATCAATTTCATGATCTGTCAGTCTGTAATCTGGTGCAGCTTTTCGATGTTTTCACCAGGATCTCCACCAAAAACACAGGATCCTGAAACCAGGACATCTGCTCCGGCTTCCCGGATTTCACGTGCTGTCTTGAAATTGACACCGCCATCCACTTCAATCAGGATATCCCGGTCTCCAATCATTTCACGGATCTTGCGGATCTTATCCGAGCTTGCCTGAATATAACTCTGTCCTCCAAAACCGGGATAGACACTCATAACCAGAATCGTTCTGACGCGGTCCATCCAGGGAGCCAGTGCCTCCGGATCTGTATCCGGAGAAATGACCAGTCCCGGTACAGCGCCGGCTTCTTCAATCAGATCCAGACATTCACTGATATCGCAGGTGGTTTCCACATGGAAGGTTACGATATCTGCCCCGGCATCGATAAAACGGGGGATATAGGTTTTTGGATCGTCGATCATCAGATGCACGTCAAAGGGAATATCAATGCATTTTCTGAGATCCTTGCACTGGTCCGGGCCAAAGGTGATATTAGGAACAAAATGACCATCCATAATATCGACATGGAGCCAGTCGGCTCCGCCTTTTTCCACTGCCTTTAAATCATGATCCAGACAGGAGAAATCGGCGGACAGCATCGACGGGGCAATCATGGTACGGGGTTTTTTATTGAGAATTCTGTTCTGTTCTTCGCGGGTAAGTTTACTCATCTTCGATATCCTCTGCATCATCCAGCGCCTTCAGGTTTTCCACGGCTTCCTTTTCCGCCTTCAGTTCTTCTTCCTGAGCCTCTGTTACAGCCGGCTTCTTGATTCCGGGCATCGCTTCCTGTTCTTCAACAATCTCTGCTTCTTCAGGTTCTTCCACCAGTTCCTGATAAACCTTGGTCGAAGTGGCAATGCGTTCGTCCTTGTCCAGCTTCATCAGACGGACACCCTGGGTGCTTCTGGATGTTTTGGAGATATCTCCGCAGGAAAGCTTGATTACAACGCCCTGGTTGTTGATCATCATGATTTCCTGATCGTGATCTGCCGTGCAGAATCCGACCAGATCGCCTGTCTTCTTGGTGATCTTATAGGTCTGGACACCCTTGCCGCCGCGCTTCTGCTTACGGTATTCGGTAATATCCGTCAGTTTTCCGTATCCTTTTTCAGAGATACAGAGAATCGTGTTTTCGTGATCTTCCGGTTCAATGACATCCATGCCGATGACATAATCACCTTCACGAAGATCAATCCCCTTGACACCCATCGATGTACGTTTCATCGGGCGGACTTCATCGGCATCAAAGCGGATGGCATAGCCGTCCTTGGTGCCCATGATAATCTGGTCTCCCTTTGATGTCAGGCGTACACGAATCAGCTCGTCGTCTTCCTTCAGATTAATGGCGATCAGGCCGTTCTTTCTGGAAGAATCGTACTCACTCAGGTGTGTCTGTTTGATGATGCCGTCGCGGGTCGCCATAATCAGGTTCTTGTCTTCATCGAAATCCTTGATCGGAATCATGGTGGTGATCTGTTCGTCCGGTTCCAGCTGCAGCAGGTTAACGATGGCTGTTCCTCTGGCTGCCCGTCCGGCTTCCGGTATTTCAAAGGCTTTCAGGCGATATACCTTACCCTTGTTGGTGAAGAACATCAGGTAATGATGTGTGGTGGTAGTAAACAGGTGCTCGATAAAGTCGTTCTCTCTGGTCGACAATGCCGAAATTCCCTTGCCGCCGCGTTTCTGTGACCGGTAGGTATCCGCATTAATCCGCTTGATATAGCCGATATGCGTCATGGTAATGACGATTTCGCTTTCTTCAATCAGATCTTCGATCAGAATTTCTTCTGCATCAACCCCGAATGAGGTTCTGCGTTTATCTGAATACTTGTTCTTGATTTCGATCAGTTCTTCTTTGATGATGCCGAGCAGCAGGCTTTCATTAGCCAGGATTTCTCTGAGCTTTTTAATCAGCTCGGTTAATTCCGCATATTCCTGTTCAATCTTGTCTCGTTCCAGACCGGTCAGCCGCTGCAGACGCATGTCCAGAATGGCCTGTGCCTGGATTTCAGTCAGTGCAAAGCGTTCGACCAGCTGTGCCTTGGCTTCCTTCCCGTCACGGGCGGCACGGATGAGGGCGATGACTTCATCAATGTTGTCTAATGCAATAATCAGACCTTCCAGAATATGCGCCCTTGCTTCCGCTTTTTTCAGATCAAAACGGGTTCTTCTGGTAATAACTTCCTTCTGGTAGGCGACATATTGTTCCAGAATCTGTTTCAGGCTCAGGACTCTTGGCTGGCTTTTGCCATTTTCGTCTTTGACCAGCGCCAGCATAATCACGCCAAAGGTTTCTTCGAGCTGGGTATGCTTGTACAGCTGGTTCAGAATAATGGTGTCGTTGGCATCTCTCTTCAGGTCGATGACTACACGTACGCCGGTTTTCAGACTGGATTCATCGCGCAGGTCGGAGATACCTTCCACACGCTTGTCACGGACCAGTTCCGCGATCTTTTCGACCAGTCTGGCTTTATTAACCATATACGGAAGTTCCGAGACGATAATCTGTTTGCGTCCGCGCTTGGTTTCATGAACTTCCACTTTGGAACGAACTCTGATTCTGGAACGGCCGGTTCTGTAGGCTTCCAGAATTCCACTCTGGCCGAGAATAATACCGCCAGTCGGGAAATCAGGTCCCTTGATGTGCGTCATCAGCTCTTCCGGGGTAATATCCGGATTATCGATAAACGCGACTGTTCCGTCAATGACTTCACCGAGATTATGCGGCGGGATATTGGTTGCCATCCCGACGGCAATTCCTGAAGAACCGTTTACCAGCAGATGCGGGAAGCGGGAGGGGAGGACTTCCGGTTCGACTTCCGAACCGTCAAAGTTATCGACAAAGTCGACTGTATCTTTATTGATGTCACGGAGCATTTCCATGGCGATCTTGCCGAGTTTGGCTTCGGTATAACGCATGGCAGCCGCGCCGTCACCATCGACCGAACCAAAGTTCCCCTGGCCGTTTACAGTCATATAACGAGTCGAGAAATCCTGGGCCATACGGACCATGGCATCGTAAACTGCTGTATCGCCATGCGGATGGTATTTACCGAGAACTTCCCCGACGATCCTGGCGGATTTTCGGAAGGGTCTGTCCGGCGTCATGCCCAGTTCATTCATCGCGTACAGAATCCGTCTGTGTACCGGCTTCAGTCCGTCACGGACATCAGGCAGGGCACGGCCGATGATAACACTCATCGCATAGTCGATGTAGCATTCTTTCATTTCACTGGCGATATTGACGGTTTCGATCGGATGTTCCATTAAAAAGTTTTCTGTTGTTTCACTCATAAATTCAGCTCAGTCTCCATTCTAAATGTCAAGATTCTTGACTTTTGAAGCGTTCATTTCGATAAATTCTTTTCTGGGCTGAACCTTGTCTCCCATCAGAATCGTAAAGATATCGTCCGCAGCAGCTGCATCCGCAATTTCAACCTTCTTAAGCAGCCGTGCATGCGGATCCATGGTTGTTTCCCAGAGCTGCTGGGCATCCATTTCACCGAGCCCTTTGTAACGCTGCAGGGCCACCTTGCTGCGGTCCGGTACATCTGCCAGCTTCTGGCTCAGATCGTCATCGGTATAGGCGTATTCAACGTGCTTGCCGCGGGTAATCTTGTACAGCGGCGGCTGGGCGATATAAACGTAGCCGTTGTCGAGCAGACCGCGCATATAACGGTAGAAGAATGTCAGCAGCAGCGTTCTGATATGGGCGCCATCGACATCCGCATCCGTCATGATAATAATCTTGTGGTATCTGGCCTTGTCGACGTTAAAGTCATCACCGACACCGGTTCCAAACGCGGTAATCATGGATTTCAGAGTATCCGCGCCCAGAATTCTGTCCAGACGGGCTTTTTCTACATTGAGGATCTTTCCTCTCAGCGGAAGGATCGCCTGGATCTTGGAGTCACGTCCGGACTTGGCAGAGCCGCCAGCGGAGTCTCCTTCGACGATAAAGATTTCCGACTTGGCCGGATCTTTTTCACGGCAGTCCGCAAGCTTTCCGGGCATGGCGGTGTTGTCGAGAGCCGTTTTCCGGCGTGTCATTTCACGGGCTTTTTTAGCTGCATCACGAGCTCTGGCTGCCTGCAGTGTCTTTTCGATGATGGTCTTGGCACCCTGCGGGTTTTCTTCCAGGAAAGCCGTGATTTCTTCAGCCGTTATGGTTTCGACGATATTCTTGACTTCCGGATTCCCCAGTTTGGTCTTGGTCTGACCTTCGAACTGCGGATTACTTATTTTGATGGAGATAATAGCTGTCAGGCCTTCACGAACATCTTCACCGGTCAGGTTCTTATCGTTTCCCTTGAGCAGATTGTTTTTACGTGCGTAATTGTTGATGCTGCGGGTCAGCGCTGTTTTAAATCCGTTCAGGTGCGTGCCGCCTTCAGTCGTGTTGATGTTGTTGGCGTAGGAGAGGATATTTTCCGTATAGCCGGTCGTATACTGAAGCGCCAGTTCCAGCTGACAGGAATCCGCATTTTTTTCGTAGTAAATGACGTCAGGGAAGAGGGCGTCCTTATTCCGGTCCAGGTATTCGATATAGGATTTCAGTCCGCCTTCAAAGCAGAACACTTCTTTTTTAACCGGATTTTCCCGTTCATCCTTCAGGGTAATCGAGATTCCCTTATTCAGATAAGCAAGCTCCCTGAGTCTGTTTTCAAGTGTTTCGAAATCGTAAGTGGTAACCGAGAAAATCTTGGGATCCGGATGGAAGGTAACCGAGGTTCCTGTACGATTGGTATTGCCGATTGGTTCCAGCTCAGAGGTCTTGTGACCGCGTTCAAAGGTCTGTCTGAAGATCTGTCCGCGCTGCTTGACTTCGACCGTCAGATGGTCGGAGAGGGCATTGACAACCGATACACCGACACCGTGAAGGCCGCCGCTTACCTTGTAGGTATCACTGTTGAATTTACCACCGGCATTCAGCGTGGTCAGAGCCAGTTCAACACCGGAGATACCGGCTTTCTGGTTAATATCAGTTGGAATACCGCGGCCGTCATCGACGACAGTAACTGAATTGTCTTTTTCGATGGTAACCGTAATATTCTTACAGAAACCGGCCAGCGCTTCATCAATCGAGTTGTCCACGACTTCATAGACCAGATGATGCAGACCTTCATTACCGTTATTCCCGATATACATCCCCGGGCGGAGTCTGACATGTTCGATTCCTTCCAGAACCTGAATATTGTCGGCCGTGTATTTTTTGAGCTTGTTGTCTTTACTCATTACTCTCCTTACTGTTGGTTAAATGAACTATTATAAAAACCGGAACCGCCGCCTGAACGACTGTCAAAAGCGTTTATCACGCCTCTGCGCCTGCGGCGGCTCCATGTTAATGATCTGTTTGATTCTGATTTTAATCCGGGTCATGTTCCTGAATCAGTTTTCCGGAACAAATCTGATACTTGCAGATTGACTGTGAAAGATCGCTATCACTGACACACATTTCTGCAGTCTGATGGCTGTCTGAATCTCCGGCCGCCTGATCGCTGTCTTCGGTTGCTGCCTGTTTCCCTGCATCGATGGTTCCCCGGGCAATGGTGTCTGCAAAGGCAGGATCGGTACAGGTAATAAACGACTGGGCATTCCGCAAAACACTGAGCAGATTCTTCTGACGCCGGGCATCCAGCTCTGAAAGGATATCATCCAGCAGAACTACCGGTGCTTCTCCGTTTTTCTCACGATACAGCTCGATATGAGCCAGTTTAAGAGAAATGGCAGCTGTCCGCTGCTGTCCCTGTGAGGCAAACTGCCTGGCCGGCACACCATTTATTTTGACGACCAGCTCGTCCGCGTGAGGGCCCGCAGCCGTATGACCGCGTTCAATATCAGAGGCCAGGTTTTCATCAAGTTTTTTCAGATAGATGCTGCGGATCTTTTCAAGATCTCTGAAATCCGAGAAAACGTTCGATTGATATTCAAGCGAGAGCGTTTCATCCGTTCCCGACATTTTATGATGCAGTTTTTTGGCTTCACGATTGAGTTTGAGAAGATAATCTGCACGATCTTTGAAAATGGATTCTGCGGCATCCGCAAGCTGTGAATTCCAGGGGGACAGCAGAGCAGCTGCTTCTGCCTGGGAGAGCCTTCGAAAACGGATATCCTTAAGCAGAGCATTTCTCTGACTGCGGACCCGTTCGTAGTTTCTCAGAGAACTACGGTAAACCGGGTTCAGTCCCGACAGCTCTTCGTTGATAAAGCTCCTTCTCCGCTCCGGTCCTGCTTTGACAATTTCCAGATCGTCCGGTTCAAAAAGAATGCAGCCTGTAAGCCTGGAGATACGCTGAAAACCGCTTTCAGTTTTCCCGTCCAGCTCCCATTTTTTACGTCCAGAAGACGCAGTCAGACGAATGCGATGAGCTGAATCTGCTGTCCGGAAGGAAGCCTGAATGCTCATGGCATCGTCCCCGAAACGAATCAAATCGGTTATTTTATTGCTTCGATGCGAATAACCGCGGCATAATACGAAAATACTTTCCAGAAGATTTGTTTTACCCTGGCCGTTATTACCGTAGATAATGTTGGTCCCGCCGGTAAAACTGAACAGACCCTGATCGTAATTCCTGTAGTGGATCAGTTTGAGCTGTTTGATTTCCATTAAACGCTGTTCCGCTTTCAGGAAATAATCCAGGTTGTGTCGATTCCGTGTTCGGGACTGCAGACTTGAACCTTGTCCCCGGGACGGATTTTTTTGCCGCGCATCGTACAGACTTCACCATTGACGCTGACAAAACCATCTGTAATCAAAAGTTTTGCTTCTCCACCGCTGCCGGTCAGTCCGCCGAATTTCAACAGCTGGTCCAGTTTGATAAATTCGGTTTTTATCTTGATATTTTCCATTGAATTTCCTGTTCTTCGTTAAACGATAAAAATAACCTGTTGGCTGCTTTACGCCTGTTAAAATCGCATTATGTGTAAATTAGCCCTATGTTATCTATTTAGTATAACATAGAGTGCTCTCTGATTGATAAATGTACCCGTATACATCTGGTGATTTACAAAATTAAATAAAAAAACAGACCGCTTACGCAGCCTGTCGTTTTCGTTTCAAGCTCTGTTCAATTCTATTGAATCACAAATCAATCTCAGTACAATCTCCGATCAATCTCCGATCAATCTCTGATCAATCTCTGATCAATCTCTGATCAATCTCTGATCGTTCTCTATACGCTCTTTAAAGGTTCTCTATACAATCCTTATTCAGATACACGTACCGGAAGGATCATATACGTGTAGCTGTTTCCATCTACCGGATTGATCACGGCCGGTCCGTAGGCTGTCGTCAAGCCAATGCGGATCTGATCATCATCAATAACCTTCAGGGCATCGATAAAGAACTTCGAGTTGAAAGCGATTTTCAGAGAATCACCATTATTTTCAGCCTTGATGACTTCATGAACACCGCCTACATCGGCATTGGATGTAATGGTAAGCTGATCCGGTTCAAAATCCATTTTGATCAGGTTGTTTTTTCCGGCTTTTGCCAGAAGGGCAGCACGTTCGCAGCTGTGCAGCAGACTGTCCTTTGAAATGATGACTTCAGAAGTGTTCTGCTTGGGAATAATCCCTTCGTAGCTGACAAATTCTCCTTCCAGAAGTCTGGACGTAAAGACGGTTTCTCCAATCTGGAAAAAGATCTGAGATTTACTGAATTCAATCTTAACAGGATCTTCTACACCGGCCAGCAGCTTGTAGAGCTCCTTCAGAGCATTTCCCGGGATTATGACTGACAGGGTATCGTTGATTCCTTCTTCCAGAACATTCTGCTTTAAAGCCAGTCTGTATCCGTCCAGAGAGACCATCCGGATATCTTTCTTATCGATTTCCAGCTTGATTCCGGTAAGGACAGGAATGCTTTCACTGATGGCAACCGAATCCTTGGTCGCCCGGATCATTTCACGAAGCAGATCTGCGGCAATAAAGAAGCTGTATTCTTCACTGATCTGCGGAAAATCAGGAAAGTCATGAACAGGAAGTCCGTTCAGGATAAATTCAGAGAGAAGATTTTCGATTTTGACTCTGTTTTTTTCATCACTTTCAAAATATACTTCATCACCGGAGAGCTTCCGAATGACATCCGTAATAAGATTGGCGTTTAATATTACTTCACCGTCTGTCTGTGTATCCGCAGGAATTTCGGTTTTTACTCCGATTTCCAGATCGGTAGCAGTCAGTCTGAGTTTATGATCGTAGACAGTAAACAGAATACCCTGAAGAATATCCATGGTGCTGCGTGTAGAAACACCTTTACTGACGATATTCAGAGCATTTAACAGATCATTCCTGGAACAACTGAATTTCATACCAAAATCTCCTTTTGCATGGGCTCTTGCGAGCAGATAAATACAATTATATATAGATATTAATAATAATAAGGGCTGTGCATCCTGTGGATAACTGTTGAAAATGCGTGGTTACGCAAAAAACATCAAAAAATCCTGAGGATGATTCTGTGAAAAAGCTGTGGATAACTACTCTTCACGTGTGATTTCTTTTCGAATCATAAGAATCAAACGGGAGAATTCAGATTGCTTCTCAAGTTCTTCCGAAATTTTCTGACAGGCATGGACAACAGTAGAGTGATCGCGGCCGCCAAAGGCTTCGCCGATCTTGGGAAAGCTGTTGTCTGTAAGCTCTCTGCAAAGATACATGGCTACCTGGCGGGGCTGTGTGACCTTCTTGGTCCGTTTTTTTGAATCCAGTTCGGATGGATCGACATCAAAGAATTTGGCAGTTGTTTCCTTTATATAAGGGATATCAATGACGATACTCTCAGTCTGGAGAAGATCCTTCATCCCTTCTTTCGCAGTTTCCAGGGTCATGGGCCTGCCATGAAGCTTGGCAAAGGCCGTTACCGTGGTCAGCGCGCCTTCCAGTTCCCGGATATTCGAATGAATATTTTCTGCGATGTAGGAGAGGATTTCATCCGGAATCTCACCATCATAAGATTCAGCTTTTTTTCTGAGGATTGCCATCCTGGTTTCAAAGTTTGGAGCGGATATATCAGTGATAAGCCCCATTTCGAAACGTGAGCGCAGGCGTTCTGTCAGTTTCTGGATTTCTTTGGGCGGACGATCCGAGGTAATGACAATCTGCTTGTTGTTCTCATACAATTCATTAAATGTATGGAAAAAAGCTTCCTGGGTTTCTTCCTTGCCGGTTAGAAACTGAATATCATCGATCAGAAGAAGATCGGTATTCCGGTATTTTTCACGAAACTGCGGGTTGGTGTTGTTCATGATTGAGTTAATGTACTCGTTGGTGAATCCTTCGCAGGAAATATAAATCACCCGCCGGTTACGGTTGTATTCCGCTACATAGTTGCCGATTGCCTGCATCAGATGTGTTTTTCCGAGTCCGACACCTCCATATATAAACAGAGGATTGTATTTTCTCGAAGGTGATTCTGCGACTGCAACGCTGGCGGCATGGGCAAAACGGTTATTTTCACCGATGACAAAGCGTTCAAAGCTGTAACGCGGGTTAAGCATGCTGCTGTTTTTCTCAGGAAGGCTGACTTTTTCAGTTTCTTCCTCCTGAGCCGGCATTTCATCTGATTCTTCGTTCTCAACCGTGATGACAACTGACTGTACCGAGCTGTCAATGAGCGCCAGCGCGTTTTTTATTAACGTTGTATAGCGCGAATCCAGCGTATCCTTGCAGAAAACGCTTGTTGCTTCCAGATAAAAGGTTCTGTTTGTATATTTTAGCGGGATCAGGGGATTGATCCAGGTTGTATAAGCGATAGGCGACAGTTCTGATTTAAGCATTGCCAGCGCTTCATTCCATGTTTTCAGTAAATTATCCAAATAATGTCTCCATTCGGAATGTAGTTCTTTTGTTCCGATTTTCCGTGCATAAAACTGTGGAAAGTATACGGGGTTATAAACCGAGTAAATTTATTCACAGACCTGTGGATAAATTTATTGCGGCTTTGCACATCGGAAACCGCTTGAAACTGCGGTTAGTAGAATTATTATCACACGAATCCACTGTTTTATCCACAGAATGAAAAAATTGTGGATAAAAATTTCAACAGTCTTTGGATACTGTGGATAACCCGCATTCCATTTTATATGAATACCCCTGTTCTGTCTCTTTGAAAATGACTCTGGAGGATGTCAATTTAGTAAAACTGTATTTCAAGCGTTAAAATCGCTTTGTTTGAGAGAATGAATCATAAAATTAAGTAAATGAAATAACAAAAAACTGTTTCTTGACTTTTTCAGGACAGAATAATATAATCTTTAAGAATCTTATGCACTTAAACAGATAGAACAGACCAGTCAGGGGGTGTTATATATGAAGAGAACTTTTCAGCCAAAGGTCAGACAGCGTAAAAAGGAACACGGTTTCAGAAAGCGCATGACGACAAAAAGCGGACGCAACGTGTTAAAGAAGAGAAGACAAAAGGGCAGAGCGAAACTATCTGCATAACAGACCGCAGAAGCGGTCTTTTTCTTTTTTACAGGTATTACAAAAGGAAGGCTCCATGTTTTCCAGTTTAAAAAGCAAAACAGATTTCGATAATGTGTATGAGAACGGTAAAATTTTCGGTAATCGGAATTTTACACTGCGCTATGTAAAGAACAGGAAAAATGCCAATCGTCTGGGCATTGTTGTAAGTAAAAAAGTATCAAACAGGGCAGTCCACAGGAATAAAATCCGCAGACAGGTCCGTGAAGCTTACAGAAATTCGGAAAGCACAGTCAAACAAGGTTACGATCTGATTATTACAGCCAAGCCGTCCTGTCTTGGAGAAGAGTATTCGGTTTTAAGTAAATCGATTCAACATCTTTTTTACAAACAGGGCCTTTTAGACAGGAATCAGAAATCATGAAAAGATTTTTTCTGGCCAGTATTCGTTTCTATCAGAAATACATATCTCCCATGCTGCCGGGAGCATGCAGGTTCAGACCGACATGTTCCGCCTACTGCTATGAAGCGATCAGCAGATATGGCGCAGTTAAGGGAGGCTGGCTTGGATTGAAGAGGATTCTCAGATGCAATCCCTTCCATCCGGGCGGGTACGATCCTGTCCCGTAAACAAGGAGAATTATTGAATGGAATTTTTGTATAAGGCGTTCGGGTGGCTCCTGTACCTTATCTTTCAATTCGTTCACAGCTATGGATGGTCTATTGTTATCTTTACCATCTTCTGGAAACTGGTACTGCTGCCGCTGAACATCAAGTCGACCAAGTCGATGAAGGAAACACAGGCGCTGCAGCCTGAGATGCAAAAGCTTCAGGCCAAGTACAAGAATAATCCGGACAAGCTGAACGAAGAAACCATGAAGCTGTACAAGGTCTTCAAGGTTAATCCGGCAGGTGGATGTCTTCCGCTGCTGTTACAGCTGCCTATTATCTACGCACTCTTCGGAGTACTGAGAAATCCGACACAGTATGTATTCACAAACGGTGATGTCTCGGCAGTTGCTCAGCAGTTCCTGTGGATTCCGAATCTCGGAGATCCGGATCCCTGGTACATCCTGCCTATTTTGTGCGTAGTCTTCACATTCATTACGCAGAAATTTACAATGGCTACGCAGAATACCGGCGGCGGACAGGCAGAAAGCACTCAGAAAATGATGCTTTATACCATGCCTATCATCATCGGTATCACAGCGATGGGGATGCCTGCAGGGGTTGCACTCTACTGGGTAGTTCAGAATATGTTCACATTCCTGCAGCAGTATTTCATGATGCGCAAGCCACTGGCTACGCTTGATCCGAAGGAAGTCGAAAGACGGATGGCGGAATACGATGCTGAGGAAAAACAGAAGAAGAAAGACCAGAGGCAGAATGCTGCCAATGCTCGAGAAGACATGATGAACCGCCAGACGGGAAAAGCTCCTAAAAAGCAGAAGACCGGAACCAGTGTAAAGACTTCACCCGCTTCCGGCAAAACCGTCAAGAGAAAAACCATCACGAAAATTCCTGAACGTAAGGAATAGTTTGGAGAATTTCATGAATAAAACTGCAACCGGAACCGGAAAAACGGTAGACGAAGCGACTAATAACGCGCTGGCACAGCTCGGAATTCTGAAAGAAGCTGCGGATATTACAATTATTCAGCAGCCGGAAAGCGGCGTATTCGGGTTATTCGGCAAGAAAGAAGCGATCGTCGAAGCTGTTAAGAAAAATACGGCAGAAGATGCCGCAAGAGCATTCCTGGAAGATATTTTCGAAGCAATGGAAATTCCGTGTGAACTGGAAATTTCAGAAACCGAAACTGACGAAGGACATTTCCTGAATGTCAACCTTGTCGGAGAAAATATGGGAATCCTGATCGGTCGACGCGGACAGACACTGGACTCGATTCAGTATCTGACCAGCCTGGTGGTTAACAGAAATACTGAAGAATATACCAGAGTCATTATCGATACGGAAAATTACCGGGAAAAACGCAAAAAAACATTAGAAGCCCTGGCCGACAAAATGGCTTCCAAGGTGGGCCGTTACAAAAAGCGGATTTCGCTGGAACCGATGAATCCTGCAGAACGCAGAATCATTCATTCCAGACTCCAGGACAACGATAATGTGATTACTTTCAGCGAAGGCAATGACCCTTACCGTCACGTCGTGATACAATTAAATAAATAAAATGAAAGAACACCTGTTAAGGTGTTCTTTTTTTAGAAGCAGGTAAATCATGAACAGTCAACAGGATACGATTGCCGCAATCAGCACCGGAACCGGAAGTGCCGGGATCGGCATAATCAGGATAAGCGGGGACCAGGCCATTGAAACAGGAGCAGAACTGTTTCAATCTGCTACGGGAAAAGATCTGAGAACTGCCGAAGCAGGTAAGATGCTTTACGGACATATTCAGGATCCGGAGACAGGGAAAACAGTTGATGAAGTCCTTATAGTAAAAATGAACGGACCGCATTCTTACACAGCAGAAGATGTAGTCGAGATAAACTGTCACGGTGGGATTGTGCCCACACGCAGAATTCTGGATCTGGTCCTGTCTCACGGAGTCAGACATGCCGAACCGGGAGAGTTCACGAAAAGAGCTTTTTTAAACGGGCGTATCGATCTGACTCAGGCAGAATCAGTCATGGATGTTATCTCTGCAAAATCAGATAGGGCGCTGGAAATATCAGTTGGACAGCTCTCGGGAACACTGCGCGATCAGATCCATGCCATCGACCGTGAAATTCTGGATATGCTGGTCCTGATAGAGTCAAATCTGGATTATCCAGAATACGAAATAGAAGAGCTTACCAGCGAAAAGATTGAAAAGGGAATTGAATCCGTCCGCAAACATGCAGGAAAAATACTTGAGTATGGCCGTAACAGTTACCTGATGCGGGAGGGTGTGAAAACAGCCATTATCGGCAAACCGAATGTCGGGAAATCATCACTGCTCAATCTGCTCCTGGGCGAGGAAAGAGCGATTGTCACAGATATTCCCGGGACAACCCGGGATGTGATCCACGAAGGTATTCTCATCGGGGATATCCCATTTGTCATCACAGATACTGCAGGTATCAGAGAGACAGAGGACGCTGTAGAAAAAATCGGGGTTGAAAAGTCCAGAGAAGCTGCCGATGCAGCAGATCTGGTATTGTTCATGAGAGATGCTTCACAGCCGCTTGACCAGGATGAAAAGAAGCTGATGTCAGAACTTGATCCTGATAAAACAATCTATATCGCCAACAAAGCGGATCTCGAACACGGAGACTCTGACGGAGATCATAAGCCTGCTGATTTAAATGGTGATTCAGATTTGAATGCAGATTTAGAAAATGTTTCACGTGAAACAATCTGGAGATATGTTTCAGTCAGGAATGATGATGGTATTGAGGACCTAAGGGCTGAAATGAGTCGTAAAGTCACAGGAGGCCAGGTGGAAGGCAGCGGAAATTCCGTTCTGCTGAATGAACGCCAGGAAAGTCTTCTCAGACAGATGCTGCACAGAATTGATGAAGCAGAAGCGGCATTAAAAAGCGGAATGTCTGCAGAATTCTACAGTATTGATCTGACCGGTGCAGAAGAATCGTTAAGAGAGATTACTGGAGAATCGCTTGGGGAGGACGTCATTGACACGATTTTCGAACGGTTCTGCATTGGTAAATAAATTGAAAAGCAGCGTAGATTAACCCGCTGCTGTATGGAGTAATATGGAATATCAGTCAGAAGATTTTGACATAATAATAATCGGTGCAGGACATGCAGGCTGTGAAGCAGCACTTGCCGGAGCGAGAAAAGGACAGAAAACGCTGCTGTTAACACTGAATCTTGATGCAGTAGCAATGATGCCCTGTAATCCTGCGATAGGCGGAACCGGAAAAGGTCAGCTGGTCCGGGAAATAGATGCACTGGGCGGTGAGATGGGAAAAAACATCGACGCCACCATGATCCAGTCTAAAATATTGAATACGGGTAAAGGACCTGCTGTTCATTCACTGCGGGCACAGGCTGATAAAAAAGCATATCAGCAGAGAATGAAGGAAGTGATTGAAAATCAGGAAAATCTGATTTTGCGGCAGCAGGAAGCCGTAAGCCTGATCGGCAGCAACGGCAAAATAACCGGAGTCAAGGGAAAAACAGGGGCGGTCTACAGCTGCAAGGCCTGCGTCATTGCTTCCGGTACCTATCTGAAGGGAAAAATATTTATCGGCGACGTCAATTACGACGGCGGTCCCAACGGATTGTTCCCGGCAATGGAGTTGTCCTCCAGTCTCAGGGATATGGGGTTTAAACTGCAGCGTTTTAAAACAGGCACACCAGCCAGGGTAGATAAAAAGAGTATTGATTTCAACAAGATGATTATTCAGGAAGGTGATGAAACCATCGTACCGTTTTCCTTTGAAAATGAAAGCATCGATATCGATCAGGAACCCTGCTGGCTTACCTATACCAATCCCAAAGCTCATGAAATCATCATGGAAAATCTGGATCGCTCTCCGCTTTATACAGGGGATGTCACCGGAATCGGACCGCGGTACTGTCCGTCAATTGAAACCAAGGTCATGAGATTTAAAGATAAAGACAGGCATCAGATCTTTATCGAACCGGAAGGTCTGCATACTAACGAAATGTATGTACAGGGAATGTCATCATGTCTGCCGGAGGATGTACAGATTGCTGTGTATCGCTGTGTACCGGGAATGGAAAATGTAGAATTCATGCGTTCTGCCTACGCGATAGAATATGACTGTATTTATCCGACTGATCTGAAAGCCAGTCTTGAATCCAAACGCATAGACGGTCTGTTCTTTGCCGGACAGATTAATGGAACCTCCGGATATGAAGAAGCAGCAGCTCAGGGAATTATAGCCGGCATCAACGCAGCCAATCATGTACAGGGCAGGGAATCACTTGTTCTGTCCAGGGCAGATGGTTATACCGGTGTCCTCATTGACGATATCATTACCAAAGGAACACTCGAACCATACAGAATGATGACATCAAGGGCAGAGTACCGTCTGATTCTCAGACAGGATAATGCCGATGAACGCCTGACACCGATTGGAAGAGAACAGGGACTGATCAGTGATGAACGCTGGGCACGTTTTCTGAAAAAACAACAGGATATCAAGGATGAAATCGCCCGGCTCTCTACGGTCATGGTACGTCCAGGAACTGTAAGTACTGATTATTTAGAGGATCTGGGCAGTACGCCGCTGCAGTCGGGGATTACACTGGCAGAGCTTCTGAAAAGACCGGAAGTAACGTACAGGAACAGTTCTGTGGTTGATCCTGAAAGACCGGAATTGTCTGACTGGATTACACAGCAGGTGGAAGTCCGGATTAAATACGACGGTTATATCAAAAAACAGATGATCCAGGTAGCGCATTTCAAAAAACTTGAAAATAAGCGGCTGCCCGCGGATACAGATTACAGCAGCATAAAGGGACTGAGACTGGAAGCTGCAGAAAAGCTTGGTGATATCATGCCGGAAACTATCGGACAGGCTTCACGTATTTCCGGGGTATCACCGGCTGATATTTCAGTCCTGCAGATTTATCTGGAGAGTAAAAAGAATGAACACCATTGAGATCATAAAGAATAAAGCAGAAGAGAACAATATCGAGTTAAGCGAAAAACAGCTTTCCCAGCTCGACCGGTATATGAAAGAAATACTGACCGTCAATCAGGAAATCAACCTGACCGGAATTACTGAACCAGAAGCTTTTATTGAACGGAATATCATTGATTCACTTTTAATTGTGAAGGATCTCCAGCCAAAGGGAATGAAGATTGCCGATATCGGAACCGGCGGCGGCTTTCCCGGCGTCCCGCTCGCAATTTATTTTCCGGAAGATCAGTTTGTCCTGATTGATTCCACAAAAAAGAAACTTGATGTTGTCGAAACGGCAGTTAAAAAGATCGGGCTGTCAAATGTAAAAGTACTGGCCGGACGGGCTGAAGAGCTTTCCCGGCTCCCGGAAGAAAGGGAACAGTACGACTATGTAGTATCCAGGGCGGTAGCACCGCTGAGGATACTATGTGAGCTGTGTCTGCCGCTTTTGAAAAAGGGCGGAGAAATGATCGCATTGAAAAGCGCTCGATATGATCTCGAAATAAAAGATGCAGAAAACACAATAAAACTGCTTGGCGGGAAACTGCTGAGTACTGAAAAGCGATACATACTGCATTCAGATATGCTTCATGTTATAATTATCGTTGAAAAAATCCGGAAAACACCGGAACAATACCCCCGAAGTTACGGGCAGATCAAGAAAAAAGCCCTGTAACTGTACAAGCATTTGTGATGAATGTTTCACGTGAAACATCGGAGTTCTATGAGCAATCTTTCTGAGACGAAAATTTACAATATTCCTACTGATCAGATTTTACCGAATCCGAATCAGCCAAGAAAACATTTTGATCAGGCCGCTCTTGAGGAACTGGCAGAGTCTATCCGTTCCTATGGTCTGATCTCACCGATCCAGGTGAGACGGATTAATGACGATCTGTTCGAACTGGTCGCCGGAGAACGCAGGCTTCGTGCTGCAAAAATAGCCGGTCTGACCACTGTTCCTGCTGTTCTGGTTTCCATTACCGATGAAGATTCTGCAGTTATTGCCATTATGGAGAATATACAGCGGGAAAATCTTTCGTATTTCGAAGAAGCCAGATCTTATGCTCAGCTCATTGAATATTACGGAATGACGCAGGAAAAGATTGCCAGGGCGCTCGGAAAATCGCAGTCGTTTATTGCGAATAAAATCCGCCTGCTCAAGCTGGATCCGCTCGTTGTGGACAAAATCGTACATTCCAATATGACAGAACGGCACGCCAGGGCCCTGCTAAGACTGCCTGATACCGATCTGCAGCTGGAAGTGATTGAAAAGATCACAGGAAAAGACTTCACGGTAAAAAAAACCGAGGAGCTGGTCGAAAAAATCCGAAAGGATGTATTGACCAATAATTACGAAGAAAAGATCACACCGGATAAAAAGGCACGTGTCAAATCCTTCATCAATGCACAGATTTATGTCAATACGATTAAATCAGCATTCAAAATGGTGAAGGACAGTAAAGCGACTGCCAGATATCAGGAAACGGATAAAGACGACTGTATAGAAATAAAAATTACGATTCCCAAATAGAAAGGTCCTTATGAATAAAATCGTTGCTGTATTCAATCAAAAAGGAGGAGTCGGAAAGACGACCACGACGCTGAATCTGACGACTGCACTGAGTCTGAAAGGATACCGTATTTTAACTGTAGATATTGACCCGCAGGGAAATGCAGGCAGCGGTTTCGGACTCGATAAAGAAGATATGACCCAGAGTGTTTACGATGCCCTGATCGGGCAGGTGAACCCAAAAGATATTATCCTCACTACAGGTTATGATAATCTTCATATTCTGCCGTCCAACGTTGATCTTGCCGGATCTGAAGTAGAACTCGCTTCAGTCCCTGACAGAGAGAAAAAATTAAAAAGATGTCTGGATCAGGTCAAAGGTTATTATGACTATATCTTTATTGACTGCCCGCCATCTCTGGGACTGCTGACAATCAATGCACTGACAGCGGCAGATACCGTGCTTATTCCGATACAGTGTGAGTTTTACGCACTTGAAGGGGTGAGCCAGCTTATGAGTACCATCGATCTGGTCCGGCACTCGCTGAATCCGGAACTTGAGATTGAAGGCGTTTTACTCACGATGTTTGACAGCAGGACCAATCTTTCCGGCGAAGTCATGCAGGAAGTTCGAGAATATTTTAAGGACAAGGTATATCATACGATGATACCGCGGAATGTCCGGCTTGCGGAAGCGCCGAGCTTCGGAAAAACAATTTTCGATTATTCTTTTAATTCCAAAGGGTCAAAAGCCTATCAGGAATTCGCAGATGAGTTTGAAAAAAGGCAGGAAAACTGATGGCACTCGGAAAAGGTCTAAAGGCTTTAATTAAAGAAGAGCCGGATAATCTGAGTACGGAAAACGGCAGGATGATAGTTTCAGTTGGCATTGACCGTTTAATCCCGAATCCAGACCAGCCAAGAGTACATTTTAATGAAGCGGCACTGCAGGAGCTTGCAGATTCCATCAGAATTCACGGCGTCATATCCCCATTGGTAGTCAGTCAGACTGACGGGGGATATCTGATCATTGCCGGTGAACGCAGATGGCGGGCTTCGAGAATAGCTGGACTTACAGAAGTACCTGTCATTCTTGAGAATGTTCCGGAAGAACAGATACTGGAAATAGCCATTATAGAAAATGTTCAGCGGGAAGATCTGAATATAATTGAAGAGGCCAGTGCGTACAAAAGCCTGATTGACCATTTTAATTATACGCAGGCGCAGCTGGCAGAAAAAATCGGAAAAAACCGGGCAACAGTAGCCAATATACTCAGGCTGAATGCACTGCCCGAAAACATCCAGGAAATGACGCGCCAGTCGCGGTTAAGCTACGGGCATGCCCGTGCACTGCTGGCTGTAGAGGATGAACAGGAAGCAGTCCGGCTTGCCGAAGAATGTGCAGATGGGAAAATGAGTGTCAGGCAGCTGGAAAAACGCATTGCAGCACTCAAAAAACCGAAACCTGAGAAACAGACAGTCGAGGACCCTTACGTCAGGGATCTTGAAGACAGGCTCAGCGGTTATCTTG
>JBMNSG010000008.1:0-40210 GCA_050945075.1 Eubacteriaceae bacterium
GGCGTTTGCGCAGATCACGGTCACCGGTTCGTCTGAGTTCCCTGAACATTTCCTTTGCTTTGTCTTTTGGGATCTGGTTATTGTATTCCATGCTGCGGCCTCAGTAGCTTCGTCATGGTCAGCACCGTTCCCTTATCTTCGCTACAGACAATATCCAGGTCGTCCATCAGCGTACGAATAATATAAAGGCCGAATCCACCAACCTGTGTCCCATTGAGCGCCGGCTGCTGGATCGCTTCAAAATCACAGCCTTTTCCGCTGTCTGCAACATCAATGACCAGACGGTCCGGATACAGCGTATAAGTCACGGAATAGCTGGGCTTTTCTGTACAACCGTACTGCATGGCATTGGTGCATGCCTCGGAAAGAGCTACTTTCAGATCTTCTATTTCATCAATTGGAAATCCGATTACATTCCCGATCGAGGAAACGGATAAACGTGCCAGGGAAATAAATTCCGGCATTCCCGGAAGTTCAAGTGTAACTTTTTCTCCATTGAGAAGCTTATCGCTCATTTCCAGTGTCGTCATTTCAAGCCTCCACTATCCGAAAAATCTGATCGACACCTGTCAGCTGGAACAGCTTGGCGATACTCCTTTTCGGATGAATGAGTACAAATTCCTGATCCGGTTCCATGATATTCTTTTTCATATCGATCAGAATACCAATCCCTGTACTGTCAATATATTCCATATCGGATATATCGAGGAAAATTTCCTTAGCACCGGAATCAACAGCCTGTTCAAGCGCGTCTCTGAATGGGGATGCAGTCGCAACATCGACTTCTCCAACTATTTTGCAGCCCTGACGACCATCTTTTAATAAGTCAATAGTTAACATACACTTTTCTCCCGTATCCTTACAGTTTTGTTCTGCAATATTCACATATGTTTTAGGCAATGAAAGTAATCTTTGTCCAGATTTCTAATATACCCAATTACAAAAAAACAAAAACCGGATAACCGGTTTTTGTTTTGCGTTACTTTTTTTTCAGTATCCCGAGAATTTTCGAAACCTTTGATAAAACGGCGATCATAGGATTGATCACGTCTTCTTCTACATGCAGCATGGTTTGTTCAAGATTATCGGTCATCACATTGGCCTTTGCCGTGATATCATTTGCCTGGTTGGTAATCCCGTCAACATTTTCGATAATCGAATCCAGCTGACGGCGGTTTTCCTTAAGCATATCTTCGGCAGTATTAACCGTAGCATTGACTGATTTCAATAATTTAACCAGGGCAACCGTGCCGAAAACTATCGCAATAGCGATAATCATCAGCGCCAGTTCCCACCAGCTCATGGAAAAAGTAATCATTCTTTAGCGGCAGCCTGTTCCGCTTCTACAGCAGCATTCTGAGCCTGCGCTTCTTCTTCTTCGTGCAGCTTTTCGAGTTCTTCGTTCAGATCCGCGATATCCTGATTGACTTCGTCCTGGATTTCCTGGATTTTGTTTTCAATCTGCATCTTGTACTGATTGACTTTTTCAGTCATTCCATCGGTCATTTCCTGAACCTGCTGTTTCAGCGTTTCGCCATATTCGGCAGCCTGATCATATACTGAACCGAAAGCATCTTCAGTGTCTTTTTTAATACGTTTTCTGGTATTTTCACCTGATTCAGGTGCTGTAAGCATTCCAACCGAGGCACCTATTACTGCGCCAAGGAACAGACCGCAAACGAAATTTCCACCTTTATTACAACTCATGATATTTCCTCCTTGTATTAAAACACGTATTTCAGGCCAAGCCTGTTTGAACCACTTATACCCTTTCAAAGCAGTGATACTGCTTTATTCGTCATCAAATCCGCTTTCAATCAGTTCTGCCAGTTCATTGACTGCTTCTGTTGCGTCCGGACCTTCCGCCTCAATGGTGATGGTCGTTCCCTGGGAAATACCCCCCGACAAAATGCCCATGATGCTCTTGGCATTAATATGGCGGTTATCCTTGATTACATGAATATCTGCCTTATGATGCGCAGCTTTCTGGACAAACTGTGACGCCGGTCTGGCATGCAGCCCGGTCGCGTTAATGACAGTGACCTCTCTCGAAGCCTTTTCGCTCGTACTCATCTTTACCTCAGACGGCAGTTACATGACTGTAATGCCGAGTTTTACTAATTCTCCCTTTACGTAAGCCAGTACTTCAGCTCCTGTATTCAGGGTCAGGGCCTGGTTGGCTATATCCTGAGCCTGCTGGTAGCTGACACTTCTGACAATCTTCTTGACCTGCGGAATACTTGAAGCACTCATTGAGAATTCATCAAGTCCCAGTCCCATCAGGAGCAGGGTTGCATAGGGATCACCGGCGAATTCGCCGCACATACCCGTAAACTTACCGACTTCCGAATGTGAAGCCTGGATAACATTCTTAACCAGACGGATAATGGCCGGATGGAAAGGATCGTACAGATAAGAAATATTCTGATTCATCCTGTCTACAGCCAGTGTGTACTGGCAGAGGTCATTGGTTCCGATCGAGAAGAAGCTTACTTCCGGAATAATGATATCGGCCGTTACGGCTGCTGCCGGAATTTCGACCATAATACCAACCGCAATATCTTTGTTATAGGCGATTTTTTCATCGTCCAGTTCCTTCATGCATTCAGCCAGGATCTTTTTAGCCTGAATGACTTCCTGGACACCCGAAATCATCGGGAACATGATTTTGGCATTACCGAAGGCGCTGGCACGAAGAATGGCTCTGAGCTGTGTTTTGAAGATATCTTCATGACGGAAGCACAGACGGATTGCGCGCAGTCCCAGGAACGGATTCATTTCTTCATCAAGCGGGAGATACGGGAGTTTCTTGTCTCCGCCGATATCCAGTGTACGGATAATGACCGGTTTGTCTCCAAATGACTGAATGACCTTCTTATAAGCGGTGAACTGAATTTCTTCGTCCGGCATGGTATCTGAATCCATGTAGAGGAATTCTGTTCTGTAAAGGCCGATTCCTTCTCCGCCGTTCTTGAGAACACCGTCTACATCATTCGGTGAACCGATATTACCGACCAGTTCGACTCTGTGCCCGTCAGTCGTAACAGCCGGAGCATCTTTCAGTTCCGCCAGTTCTTTCTGGTAAGCATCATATTTTTCCTGAAGTACTTTATATTTTTCCAGTTCTTCTGCAGTCGGACAAACGATAACTTCACCTGTCGAACCGTCTACAATGACTTCATCGCCGGTTTTAGCTGCAGTTGTAATATCTCCAAGACCGAGAACAGCAGGAATTTCCAGACTTCTCGCCATAATAGCAGTGTGACTGGTACGGCTGCCGATATCAGTGGCAAATCCCTTGACATGTACTTTATCCATCTGTGCTGTATCCGACGGAGCCAGATCTTCAGCGATGAGGATGGTATCGTCTGACATATTGGAGAGATCGATATTTTCAATACCAAGAAGATTGTTGATTACACGTGTTCCGACGTCACGGATATCCGCGGCACGGCCTCTGAAATAGGGATCTTCCATAGCATCGAACATAGCGTAGAACATATCCACTACGCCCTTTGTAGCTTTGACTGCGTTTGTTCCACTGGAAGAGATTTCGTTCTTGATCGCGTCTGCAAATTCAGGATCTTCGAGGATCATTGCATGTGCTTCGAAGACTTCTGCTTCTTCTGCACCAAGTGCTTCTGCTGCCTTGTCTTTAATTTCCAGCAGCTGTTTTTTGCTTTCATCTAATGACTTCTGAAGTACGGCTATTTCCGCATCGCGATCTGTGACAGTGTTGTCCGGGATTTCTGCTTCTACTTTTTCATAAACGAACGCTTTTGCAATCGCAATACCGGGGGATGCTCCAATTCCTTTTTTTAACATATCTTCCACCTTATCTCGTTATATATTTTAAGGACGGTTAAATTTTATACCGGCCTTCAAAAGCTTTGATTAATGTAATTTCATCGATGTATTCGACATCTGCACCGACCGGAATGCCTTTTGCCAGCCTTGTCACCAGTGCACCAGCGGGTACCAGCAGATTCTTCAGATACATGGCCGTTGCTTCTCCTTCCGGAGACGGGTTGGTTGCCATAATGACTTCCTTAACGTTTCCATCTGAAACTCTGCGGATCAGTTCTGCTGCCTTGATATCGCCGGGGCCCACACCTTCCAGCGGAGAAATAGCTCCGTGAAGAACATGATACAGGCCCTTGTATTCATGTGTTTTCTCAATGGCATAAATATCGCGGGTATTTTCCACCACACAGATCTGTGAATGGTCCCGCCCGGGATCCGCGCAGATACTGCACAGTTCCTGATCGGTCACGGCAAAGCACTCGGGGCACAGGCGAATGTTCGCCTCCGCATTCTGCAGTGCTTCTACCAGTCCCGTGATGTCTTCCTTTGGTGCGCCGATGAGGTGAAAAGCCAGCCTCGAGGCGGATTTTTCGCCTACACCGGGAAGCTTTGCCAGTTCCTCAATAAGCCTGGACACCGATTTGGGATAAGCGTTCAAATCAGCCCAATCCGGGGATATTCATACCGCCCATGCCGCCAGTCAGTTTTTCCATCTGGCTGTTGCTGTCATTTTCCGCCTGTGTAAGCGCTTCGTTGGCAGCTGTCATCACCAGATCCTGGAGCATTTCGATATCATCTTCATCAACCACGTCCGGATCAATGACAACTGCAGTCAGTTTCTTGGCACCGCTTACTGTAACCGTGACAGCACCGCCGCCGGACGTTCCTTCATAGCTCTTTTCTTCGAGCTCTTCCTGATTCTTAAGCATCTCCTCCTGCATTTTCTGGAGCTGCTTCATCATGTCATTATTCTTTTTTGCGCCGGATTTGCCTCCCGCTCTGCTGGGAATCGGCATTTTTCGTTTAGCCATCCGTACCTCTCTATATCTGTTTTTTCTATTGGTTTTGTGTAAAAACCGAGTATTGCATCGATTTCATTTTATTATACCATTAATCAATTTAACCTGACCGAAAATACTGACCGTCTCAGTATACGCTATTCACGCTTCCATGTGTAATCACCGTCCGGTACAATTGCACGGAACATTTCTTCCATATTCGCACTGGCGGCGTTAGGCGCCGCGTTGTTTTCTGTGCTTCCGGGATGATTGTTCCCGCCCTGATTCTCCGTCAAACCGGGCGCTGCAGGATCAGGCGCGGCTGAATTGTTTACTGCCGCAGTCGTTTCAGGTATCGATTCTACCGCCAGCTCCTCTGCATTTCCAGCTGCCTGCTGCACCGGTTCAGGTCTGGCTTCAGCAGTTTTCCGGACTTTCTTTTCTGCCGGGCTTTTCTGACGGGAAGCTGCCTGCACGGTTTTCTGCACTTTTTCCGTTTTACTGCCGGATTGTTCCGCCTGGCCCTTCTGCATCATCTGTCTGAATTCTGATTTTCCGACTATTTTCAGCCCGGCTTTGCGGCCGGTAATTTCCTGAAGGACTTTCTGAATGTCCCCGCGTTTCCGGACAACCATCTGGCTTTTGGGATCACGGGTTTCTTCCGGAATAATCAGATAAAAATTTCTGTTCTGATACTGCAGTTCTCCGTCTTCGAGAACGCCGCGGGCCAGACCGGTCAGTTTCCCCATGGCCTTTGCCTTTAGTTCTCTGGAGCCCATATGAATGGAATGACGGTTTTCATCTGAAACTGACTCCCCGTGCTGCGTTTTAGAAGGTTCGGGATTACCTGTCGGGATTCCGGAGTTCCCTGGATTACGTGTTTCTGTTTTAGTAAATCCGGGACTGCCTGGCGGTTCCGGATAATCCTGCTTCGGATTCACCTGTTCAACGGCTTTGGGCGCTCTCTGTACAGGCGCTTGTTTCTGTACGGTCGATTGTTTCTGAGCAGCCGGCCGCTGATCTTCCGCCCGGTTCTCAGGCTGTACTGTCACTGAAGGCTCCTGATACGCCGACTGTACGTTCTTCACTGGCTTCTGTATCGTTTGTCTGCTGGTATTGTCTGTCGTCCGTCCTACCGTCGCAGCAGCCGGAACCGGCAGTTCCTCCCCGGTACACAATCGCAGCAGCGCTGTATCCGTAATCACTTCGCTGAGTGTATTAAACCGCATTTTCGAATGCGCTTCAACCAGAACATCAACCGCACGGTAAAGTCCTGCCATTTCAAAGCCCGCGGCCTGTTCCCGGTCTTTTTCGCTGCCGTTTCCACCGCAGCGGATCAGAATCAGATCCCGGTAATGACAAATCAGATCCTCCAGCAGCAGACTTTCGGAAATTCCGGCACTGCGCAGACCGGAAAGCAGTTCCAGAAGCTGTTTTATATCTCCTGTCCGCTGCGCTTCAGTTATGCCGAACAGCGAATCCTCCCTGGCTGTTCCCAGTAATTCACGGACTTCAGAACCGCTTATCATAACGCCCGGCAGTTCCAGATCAGAAGCCTGATCCAGCAGACTCAGTCCGTCACGCATTGAATGATGCGCACGTTCCGCCAGAACCTGGTAAGCCTCATCATCAAAGACAATATTTTCCAGGCTGCAGATCTCACGCATTCTCTGTTCAATAACAGTATTGCCAATCGGCCTGATTTCAAAATGCTGGCATCTGGACTGGATCGTAGCAGGCAGTCTGGCCGGCTCAGTCGTTGCCAGAAGAAAAATCGCGTGTTCCGGCGGTTCTTCCAGTGTTTTAAGAAGCGCGTTAAACGCTTCCTTGGTCAACATATGGACTTCGTCGATAATGTAGACCTTGTACTTTCCGACTGCAGGGGGATATTTGACCTTTTCCCTGAGATCCCGTATCTCGTCGACACCACGGTTTGAGGCGGCATCGATTTCGATTATATCCATCGTTCCCGCTTTCGAAAGTGCAAGACAAGTCCCGCAGGAGCCGCAGGGACTCCCGTCGTGAGGATTCTCACAGCTAACAGCCCGGGCAAATATTTTTGCCAGTGTTGTTTTGCCGGTCCCCCGGATTCCCGAAAAAAGATAGGCATGACCAATACGCCCGGTCATGATCTGATTTTTCAGAATGCGGACTGTGGTGTCCTGTCCGGCCACATCTTCGAAGCGGACAGGTCTGTATTTTCTATAAAGGGCAAGGTAGCTCATTCATCCTCCTGAATCGTATGTTTATAGTATAGCAAACAGGCGGCATTTATGATTGACGAACTGAAAAAGGACCGGAGAGTCATTTCGAAGTTTCCTTCGAAACTGCCTCCGGCCCCTGTTCTTTTATAACGTTAATGCTTAAAGCAGATAATCCGGAAGATCATCTTGAACATGACGTTTCGGCTTTTCAGCTTTCGCTTCCACGGCCGCATCAGTTTCCGCTTCTTCTGCTCCTTCATCCTGCCATTCGGTAACATCTACGGTTGCTTCAATGGTCTGGTCTGCTTCGATATTATCGGCAGCCGCGCCTTCAGCTGCTTCTTTTTCTGTTTCCGGAATATCGGATGCAAGGTTTGCACTTTCCGGAGCAGCCGCTGCTTTTTCAAGCATATCGCGTTTGATGGCTTCTTCATCTTTCGTTTCTTCCACAGCCGCATCTGTCACTGATTCTGCAGAATTCTGGCGCTGCCACTGTGTAGTATCCCCGGTAGATTCGAGCGTATCCGCAGCTTCTGCCGATGCTGTATTCAGTCCGTTTTCCGCTTCTGCTTCGGTTTCCGGAATATCAGAATCCAGGCGTTCCGAAAGTTCATTATTGCTCTGAACTTCTTTATTATGCTGCGCGAGTTTGTCCTTCAGATTTTTCTTTGCCATTAGAATTCTCCCTTTTGTTCGATTTCATTAAAAAGTGCCCGATAATCCTCTGCCCCCGGTGAAGAAGGCTTGTACTCGAATATGGACTCTTTAAAGATAGGCGATTCGACCAGTGCAACATTTTTTCTGACCGCGCTTTTCATGAATTTATCAGGAAAATTTTCAGTCAGGTTTTCATACTGCAGTTTATTGATATTATTTCGTTTATCAAACATGGCCGCGAATATACAGTCGATCTGTTTATACAATCCATATTGCTGATTAATATACGAGAGGGTTTCCTCTAATAAATGTACACCGTCGACGGCATAATATTCAGTCTGAACCGGTATAAATATCCGATCCGAGGCCAGAAGTGCATTGGTGGTCACTGTACTGAAAGATGGAGAGCAGTCAATCAGGCAGTATGAGTATCTGTTTTGGAGCTCTTCCAGTGCATTTTTCAAAATCCAGGCTTTGCCTGCAGTATTCTCCAGACGCGGCTCGATCACACACATCGCCAGGCTGGAGGGAATTAAATCAATATTATTCCGGACTGCAGCAACTGCATCCGCAGCCGGCCGCTGTTCAGTCAGTATATCGTAGATACACGGTCGTTTGATATCGTATTCGAGAAGTGAATTGGTCAGGTTGCTCTGCATATCGGCATCGACCAGAAGGATTTTCTTTCCTGATTCCGCCTCTCTCTGCGCGAGAAGCCACCCCAGATTAATCAGCGAGGTTGTTTTGCCACAGCCTCCCTTCAGGTTAAAAAAGCTTATCGTTTTCATTGAGTTCCCTTTCTCAGTCGCTTTTTCTGACGGGTACAGCCGTTTCACTGATGACCGGGACAATGCCGGTCGTCCGTGAAACAATTGTAAAACAGAACGGCTCAGGTAAAAAACCTGAGCCGGTAATTCCTATGCAAGTGCACTTCTGATATCTTTGTGCGGCCGTGCAATAACGGTGTGACTGGTAATACTGCCGGTATCCTTAAGAACATCGATTGATGCCTGAATGGCCCGTTTAACTGAGGAAACTTCGCCTGTAATGATGAAGTAGGCTTTTCCGCCCAGACCACGGGCGATTCTGATTTCCAGCAGATCAATATTAGAAGCCTTCGCCGCTGCATCTGCGGCCAGAATCGAAGAAATTCCGTCAATGGTTTCGACCATTCCCAGTGATTCAACATCCGGAAGCGGCATGGTGCCTGTCAGCGCAGGCATAACCTTTTCGTTGATGTTTGCAATCATAAAGGAATCGACAACATATGAACCGCCGACCTTTTCCCCAGTTCTGACTGAGCTTTGTACCGCTCCGACATCGCCTGAAATAATGGTAATGAATTTACCCGGGCAGATCGGAGTCGATGTGACGAGCTCAACGTTTCCGGATTTGAGCATTTCATCGGTTGCTTCGATACCCACCGGAATAGTTTTGAATTCGATAAATCCTAGTGCTTTTTTCACAATAACTTTCTCCTGCCCTACGCTGCGCTGATCGAAATCTGATTACCGCTTATGTCTGTAACAACACCGTCAATACTGGCGAAGATTTTAGCCCCGAGTTTTCCTTCCGGAATATCCCCGATCAGCTGTCCTCTCGACACTGTATCTCCAACCTGTACTACAGGAACGGAAGGTGCGCCGATATGCTGCGAAAGCGGTATGGTGACTGCTGTATAATCCAGTTTTTCCGGCACCAGCGGTGCAGGAACATCATACTGATCCAGACCCAGACGGCGAATCAGGCGATGAACATCGAAACGATGTGTATCTGCAAAACGAATGGCATGAACATCGCTGTTATGATGCGGATTTTTAATTCCGGCAGCCGACATCTGTCTTTTCAGTTCCTGATTAAACTTCCAGGGCTGAAGATCCATCACGCAGGCATGCTGGCAGAGACCACAGTCACAGCATAAGAATGCAGTGGTTGCCAGTGCTTTTCTGTCTAACGTTCCGCCGTAAGCTGCAATTCTCATGAGCTTGTGCGGTTCCAGATTATGTCCCAGCCGGTGTCTCGGACAGACTTCCGTACACAGTGAGCACTGCATGCAGGCTACGGCCGCATCACGGATTGAACGCGAAACTGGTCTGGTTTTTGATTCAATAAGCTTGTGATCACTTGGAAGGACAATATATCCTTTAGTCGTCTTGGTGACAAATGAATCCGGACTGACGATCTTGCCCATCATAGGGCCGCCATTGATGATCGTGTATTCGTCCACTGTCGCACCGCCAGCCAGGTCAATCGCCTGTGTGGCTGTGATTCCGAGCGGTACTTTGATCGTCAGCGGCTTTCTGACAGCGCCTGTGACCGTAATATAAGAATCCGTTACCGGTGTTCCGTCTTCCATCATATTGTGCAGGTTAAGCAGTGTTTCCACATTCATAACCAGTGCTCCGACATTGAGCGGAATTCCGCCTTCCGGAACACTTTTTCCAGTAACTTCATAAACCAGAGTCTGTTCGTCTCCGGCCGGATAGAAGTTTTCCAGAATAAACAGACGCAGCTTCGGATATTTGGAAATCATACTGTTGAGCCTGTTTATGGCTGGCACGTACTTTTTCTTGAGTCCGATAACGCCTTCTTTTGCACCTGTGTGTTCGACGACAGCATTGAGAGCTTCCAGCAGTTCTTCTGCCTTGACTACCATCAGCTGCTGGTCGACGCGGAGTAAAGGTTCGCACTCCGCGCCGTTTACAATAACGGTGTCACAGCTCGCATCAAGCTTGACCGCAGTCGGAAAGCCGGCGCCGCCGGCACCGACTATCCCGGCATTGCGAGCCAGTTCTACGAGGTTCTGTTCCATAATTCTCCTAACCGGCTGTTACCGTACGTTGAATGCACCAACGAGAACGCATCTTCTCTTGCGGGCAAATGCTCTTGCGGATGTCAGGCCTTCGCCTGTCGGTCCGGCAATTGTGAATGTTGTGTATCCTTCTCCGCCAACACCGATACCTGCATATGAAGGACCGTTTTTGACGAAAATTGTTGTCTGGATGCGTTTTGCCATTTCATTGAGTTTTTCAACATTTCTCGAATGCATCATGGCGGTATGTCTGTTTCCGTGTTCAAGGTCGACAGATACATTGATTCCTTCGTCTACGTCTTTCACGCGGACAATCGGGAGGATAGGCATCATCAGTTCTGTTACTGCCAGCAGATGATCCTTCGGTGTTTCCATAATCAGAACACGTGTGTCTTTTGGTACTTCAATTCCGGCTTTTTCAGCGATATAGGTTGCTGGTTTTCCGACGAAATCTCTGTTCAGGCTTCCCGGATAGACCATTTCTGCAATCTTGTCGATATCGGCCTTGCTGGTGATTTCGAAAGCACCGTTCTTCTTCATATTGAAAATCAGATAGTCTGCTACCTGGTCGACAACAACCACTTCTTTTTCTGCAATACAGGGAAGATTGTTGTCAAAGCTGCAGCCGTCTATAATATCCTTGCCTGCTTTTTCGATATTGGCTGTTTCATCGACCAGTACCGGCGGATTGCCGGCTCCGGCTCCGATTGCCTTCTTGCCGCTGGAAAGAACCGCATGGACAACGCCCGGGCCGCCGGTAGCAACCAGCATTCTGATAGCAGGATTCTTCATCAGCTTCTGGCTGGCTTCCAGGGACGGTTTTGATGTGGTGTTGACCAGATTTTCCGGTCCGCCAACTGAAGCAATAGCCTTGTTGATGAGTTTGACTGTCATCAGTGATGACTGGAGTGAACGCGGATGCGGTGAGAATACAACCGCATTTCCTGCTGCCAGCATCCCAATGCTGTTGCAGATAATCGTTTCATTCGGATTGGTTGTCGGTGTAATAGCACCGATAACGCCGAACGGTGAAAGTTCAACAAGTGTCAGCCCGTCATCGCCTGTGAAGGCTTCTGTAACAAGATCTTCAACACCGGGTGTTTTGTCTACGACCAGCTTCTGTTTCAAAAGCTTCGATTCGTAGTCGCCCATTCCGGTTTCTTCAATAACCTTGCTGCAGATGGTTTCGATGTTTTCTCTTTTGCCAAGTTCTTCACGAATTGCTTCGATCATTTTGGTTCTGAAACCCATCGGAAGCAGCATATACTCCTTCTGGGCCTTGGCAGCGGCTGTAATGGCATCGTCAATATCTTCAAAAATACCATCTTTTCCATCGGTCAGCGGTGTTCCTTTTTCTTCCGCAAAATCGATGGAATCCATGACCTTTTTAATAATTGCCTCGAGTCCCTGAGTATCTATTGTCATTTTCTTCTCCTATAACCTATCCAGTACTGTAAGACCGGCAGAGGCGATCTGCATATCTTCGTCTGCCGTCCCCCCGGAAACACCAATTGCCCCGATAATCTGACCGTTCATCACGATCGGATAACCGCCGCCGAAAATAACATATTCGCCATCACTGGTAAACGGAAGGCCAAAAAGCGGTCCGTCTTCCTTGGAAAGCTCTGCCAGCTTGTCTGTCGGCGTTTTAAGTGCCGCTGCTGTATATGCCTTTTTTCTGGCGATGTCTATGCTGGCAAGCAGGGAATCTTCTTCCCGTTCCAGATAAACCAGATTGCCGTGTTTGTCTACCGCCGAGAAAACGATCGGTATGTTCATTTCGGCCGCTTTGATTCTGGATGCCTGCGCCATTCTTTTGGCAAGCGTGAGAATATTCATTTCTGGATCGTCAATCATTTTGTCAGATGAGCACTTGACTGCTACGCATTCCGCGGGCTTCTGATTGTTCGATTCGATTTCTATTCCCCGTTTTTTCAGCATTTCTTCGACTTTATTGGTGACCTGTCTTACAGTGTCGTTATATTCTTCTGTTCTGGCCAGAACAAACAGCAGGTCGGAAAGCCTGTTCGCAAATTTAATGAGCTCCGGTCTTACCGTATCCTGATCCGCGTAATCGATAATCCTGCGTTCACCGCGTCTGACAATGGTACGGGCCTGATGCAGTGAAGCGGAAGTCGGATTGGCTCCCGGGATAACGAAATCCTTCTGTTTTCCCACAATCGCCAGGTACTTATCGAGCATCTGTTCGAGATAATCGACATCTGCCTGGGATATCTTGTCCTTCAGCATTTCCTTGCCTTTGGCATCGCTTGCCAGCTCTGCGCCCAGTACAAAGATTCGCTTCTGGATTTTATTGAGAATTTCCTGAATCTCGACATCTTCAATAATGGATTTGGCAAATCCGATTGCCGCATTTGCTTCGTCCATCGTTCCGTAAGCTTCTACACGAATATCGTTTTTCGGTGTCCTTGCGCCCCCGAAAAGTCCTGTTGTTCCTTTATCTCCTGTCCTCGTATAAACATTAGGCATCGCTCACCTACACAATCTGTATTTCATCGACAATGCCGACAATAGTCATATCGAGAGGAGCCAGTTTGTCTCCGTAGACAAAACGGGCCGTCGAACCTGTCGTTACAATAACCGTTTCACCGATCCCTGCACCGACACTGTCAACTGCGATAGCTGTTGACTGACTCGAGTATTTTTCGAATTCCCCGTTTTCATTGATTTTTTTAATAATCAGCAGTTTACAGCCTACCAGGTTGGGGTCTTTCTGTGTCGATACGACATTTCCAACTACCTTTGCAAGATGCATGACGTACCTCCTAAACCCGTTTTAATGTGATGCCCAGTTCTCTCATGGTTTCTGCCGCACTCTGCGTAAGCAGCGCATCTGCAGGAATTTCAAGCACCTGGGTTGTTCTGTTGGACTGTATATCCGTATTGCTGATAACGTGCTTGGTCAGCCTGATGGTCCTTGGCGAAGCTGCAGCAGCTGCAGGTCTTTCCACTGTTTCCACCTTTGCTTCTGCCTGCGGTTCCGGTACAGCACAGCCTGCTGACTGTTCATCAGCCGCATCACTGTCGTTCCGGCAGGTTTCATACAGATGGTCCGCAGTAGTAAGCCGGATTCCGAAGCTCTGCATGGCTTTGAGATTATTCCTGAGCAGCTTTCTGAACCCGTCAGAAGATTTTCCCATTCCCAGCTTTGCACGTTCCGGATCGTCCGGGCAGGCTCCGTTAACCGAGCAGATGGTTTCCACACCGGCCATCAATCCATGATTGACCAATGTGAGCAGATCATTGTCTGCAATCCCGTTTGCAATTTTGGCTGCCGTGTTAACTGTCGTCGCCGCAATAATAATTTTGTCTACGTTGGCGTACAGATCCTTCTGATTATAGGGAACCTTGCTGTGGAAAATCTGTTCCACACCAAGCTTTTCCGCTATTACATCCGGTGTAAATATCGACATGGCTGCATCGGAGAGAAAAACCTTGAACTTCCAGCCCTCGTCCTTCAGTTGTTCGAGAGCTTTGAGTTCCTGTGAAAATCCGATCGCCGCACCTGAAAAGACCACGAGTGCCGTCTTCGGTTTGTTCTGGAGTCTGTGGATGACCTCTTCGGCTATTTTCTGGACAAAAGCGTCCATCAGCTGTTTATTATCTAGTATTGCCTGAATATCCAATCGGCACTCCTATCTGCAGTTGAATGCGATTCCAAGCGGTGTTACAAGAAGCGGTTCCACCGGCTTGATGGTCTTGATTCCGGTTTCCCGTTCGAAGACCTGTTCGAACCGGTCAAATTCGCAGGCCCCGCCGACTACATAGATGGTGTCGACGTCATAGCCCTGAATAAACCGGTGTACGATAGAAGCCATTTTTTCAACAACCGGCTTGATAATCGGAAAAATATCCCGCTGGTCATCGTAAATCTTCATATCTTCAGCTTCTTCAAAACTGACTTTTTTGTTGCCGGCTATGACCAGACTCATATGAGTCCCGCCGGTCGGCTCGTCCGCCGTGAAGACAACCTGTCCGTCCTTCAGAATCGAAATCCCGGTTGTCCCGCCCCCTACATCCACGACAGCTCCGTTCTGGATGCCCAGGACTGTTGCCGCAGCTGTCGGTTCATCGACAACATTGGTGACATTAAAGTCCGAAGAATCTACGACGTTAGCGATGATCTTGGCATTTCCTTCGAGAATTCCCGGAGGAATAGCCGTAGCGGCGTTGGCGAAATCGAGACTCTCGCCGATGATTTCCTCCAGCTCGGATTTAAGCTGCCTGACAATATTGACAGCACCCATATAGTCCACGACAATTCCGTCCCGGACAACTGATGCCCGGCGGGTTACACCCGCAACAGGCTTGTTGTCCTGATCAACAGCTGCCAGAACGATATTTGCTGTACCGAGGTCGACGCCGATCTTGAGAGGTCCCGTATGAGGCCGGGCCGTTTTATTCCTGATCAGTTCATCGAACTCGAGGATAACATCATTACCGCTTTTCCAATCCATTACAATTCAACCTGCTTAATGAGTTTTAATATATCCCCGTTCTTTAATCCAGCTGCGTTCGCTTCGTCCGTATCGATATGCATTTCGTAAGAATACTTATCGGAAACTCTGACGAGCACATTTCTGAATAAAGTCGGGCGGATTCCGCTCGTTTCTACAAAGACGGAATCTCCATCTTTGAGTTCAAGTTCTTTAGCTATGTCCGGAGGCATATGAATGTGACGCAGTGCCACAATCACACCGTGATCCAGATCAAGTGATCCTTCGGGACCAATAAGCCTGATCCCCGGTGTATCCTTCAGACATCCCGATTCTCTGACCGGAGCTTTAATGCCGAGCATCCTGGCATCCGTCATTGAAATCTCTATCTGAGTTTCTGCCCGTTCCGGTCCCAGGACACGAACATGTTTCATAACCCCTTTGGGGCCTTCCATGTCCACGCATTCCTGGCATGCGAACTGGCCCGGCTGTCCCAGATCCTTGATCGGAGTAAGCTTATGGCCCTTTCCGAACAGGGTTTCCACGGCTTCCTGAGTCAGATGTATATGTTTGTTTGAAACCCCTAACGGGATTCTTGTCGGTGCATTGCGTTCTGCAAGGAGCTTTACGACTGTATTGTATACAATCTGCTCGATCACCTTTTTTTCAACTTCTGTCATTTGCAGAACTCCCTTTTCTCTAACAGTCCGCTAAGCTTCAGGTTTTTTGTCTGCTGCAGTTTCCGGGGCTGTCTCTTCAGTTTCCGAGTTCTGCTCCTGGTCCTGCTTCCTGCATCCGAATGTAGCACTATTATTGATAAGAGGCATTATTCCGTCAGACGGTCGTGCTATGACCACTGCTGAAAAAATGCCTCTGCCTTTGGAGCCTGCCGCCTGTGCTGCTGCTACTGCGGCTTTTACAGCGCCGACATCTCCGATTACTTTGATTGTATGCATGCCATTACCTCTGCAGGGTTCAAAACCCAGCAGCTGGACATTCGCGGATTTGACGGCAGCATCGGCTGCTTCGTATGCAGTGGCAAGACCTATTGCTTCAATAAGTCCTAGTGCATATTTCAATGCATTTCTCCTGATATCAGTCAATATCCTTAAAGGGCATCCGTTTGACAAGTCGGGCAGCATTTGCGCCGATTGCACGGAGCCGTTCGGAATTTTTTGTCAGTGGAATTCTGTATAACGGCTGGTCCTCACCCAGTTTTATATAATGAAGAACGACGGCGTCAGCAACCCCGATCCCCACACCGAGATGTGAAGATTCAGCAGCCTTGTAAGCCAGGACAACAGCGTTTTCGACATTATCCCGACTTTCCGTGACGGCCGGCACGCCTTCTTCTTCGATACCGAGAAGAATTTCGTCGATCACACGGGGATCTGCTTTGCCGGCTTCATAAAACAACTTGATTTCCGGCTTCGGTGATTCAAAGCTTACGTTCATTTTTCTTCACCTTCTGCACAGAAGGCCAGGACTAACCCTGTTGCTACAGCATTTCTCGGTCCTTCGGTTCCTCTGATATTGGCACGTCCGGCAACGATACTGTATTTTGACAGCGCATCTGTTACCAGCTGTGGAATTTCAAAGTCGAGGGCCGAACCGCCGACCAGCGTTACAAATTCGATATCCCGGATGTTTCCGGTTCTCGAAACCCGTTCCAGAGCGCGAATGGAGTTGGTCACAAATACCTTTTCCTTCGCTTCTCTCCGCACGGTGCGTATTTTTTCAAGTGAATGATGACCCGGAATCGGGACCATGCCATTGGGTGTCAGAATGACAACCTTGGCAAATACCTGCGGATCCAGCGGTGTATCAAAGAACTGTACAGTTCCGTCTTCATGACGGATATGGAACAGACTTTCTACCTTCGCCAGCGGATACCGCTTGATGTCTTCCGGAATTCCGGTATCTTCAAAGCCCAGTTCCGATCCGATAAGCATCGTAACCATGTTGCCGGCCCCAGCCAGATGGATCGAATGGATTTCCCCTGCTTTGTTGATAATGGCAGCATCGGTAGAGCCTGCGCCCATATCGATAATAGCCAGCGGTTTTGTACTCCCCGGAGTAGTCAGTGCTCCCCGGATTGCCATGTCCGCTTCAACTCCGCCGACTTCCACTTTCACTTTAAGCTGTTTTTCCAGCTCCTGAGCAATCATGCTCATCTGCAGCTTATCTGCCTTAACCATGGCAGCAATTCCAACGGCGTTTTCCATTGAGAATTCTTCTGCCATCCCGCCCTGAACTGTCTGCGGTACAAATGTATCCACAGCCAGAAGATCCTGAATCTGGATGTTAACGGGATTCTGGTTGGTCAGATTCGCCATGACCTGGCGCACACGTTCGAGCATGCCACCGGCGTTGGTTCCCGGTTCCCCGGAAATATCTTCAATCGGTGCCACACTGCGGATCGCGCTCATAATGGCTTCCGCGCCTTCGTCTACATTCACTTCCGCTTTTTTCGCAGCGCCCTGAATGAATATTTTACCTGCCGGAATCTTTCGTTCTTTAACGTCACCGGCAGGTGTTTTGATAATTACTGCGGATCTGTTTCCAATAAGTGCTCTTGAGATCGGAACGACCTGTTTGGTTTCGTCTGAACTCAGATCGAATACTGTCGCAATCCCGTAAGGATTGGAAAGCTGTTCGACAACCTGTCCGGGTGAAGCAACTTCTACAGCTGCCTTCATGCCTCTCGGCACCTTTTCAATGAGTGAGACTTCATCAACAATCGGCATCTTTTTCTTGATACGGTTGTTAATCAGTACCCCGTCATCACGCTGTACGATCGCGCCGTTTACATGAACGCCGCGGTCTGTTGCTTCGTTAATCATACGGGAAGAGTTTTCAAAATCGACTTCTCTGGGTATGATTACAATCACAGCATCTCCGGATTTTGCCTGACCGATATTGCGGATATCGACGGTCACTCCGGTTCCTGTACCAAGTCCGCCCGGTGTGGACGGATTATGCCCGATCATCGTGGATTCGGTAATAATGGTTTCCGTGATGGTTTCCATTGCCACATCCCCGATGACCGGTGCAGCTTCGTTAATCCGGATCAGGTCGACGTCAGTTTCATTCATGCCAACCTTTTCAAGAGCCTGTTTGAGGGAGGCGAATACGCCGTGTATATTCTGACGGGTACCCTTCATTCCTGTGGTACCGACGATACCGCTTGCCAGGAATTCCGTATTCCCGTTCTCGCATCTGGCAAGAGCTGTTTCTGTACTGGCGTTGCCGATGTCTATACCTGCTACAATCATGTTATCCTCCCGAATCAGATACCTTCAGCCATTCTGTCTTCGAAATGAAAACAGCTTATCTGAATTCCTTTGTTCTCTTTCTCTTATAGCCGATTTCTGCAGCTTCTCTTACGAGTCCTGCGGAGATCGGAGCGTTATATTTGGTTTCGAGTTCTACAGCAATCGCTTCGTATTCTTCCTTGGTGGATTTATACGGACGAAGTGCATTGTAGATTTCGAGGAGACGGGCATCCGGAACTGCGATCAGTTCTGCAGCTCTTCTGAGGTTTCCTGCAAAAGCGCCGCGCTGTACGGATTCTGCCACTTCAGCCTGAAGTTCGAGCGTTTCCGGACGGATACGCAGGTCTTCTGCCTTTAATTCTCCGTTAATAACTTTTTCGTATGTTAAGTCTGTGAAATTCTTGCCTGTAGCGGTTTTGATCAGATCAGGGCGCTTGTCTGCGATCGGGTAGTCGGCAGCCGTAACTTTTCCGTCTTCTGACGGTGCACACTGTGCCGGCTGTTCGTTGCCCATTGCAGCCATTACCTGTTTGACGATCTGTTCAAGCATTTGTTCCTGAGTCATGTTCATCGTCTCCTATTTGAAAATTACGGTCATTTCCACCGGCTTCTTGCCAGGTACAACATGTTCTGTTTCCTTAATATGAAGCAGAGCAGCCTTGGCCTGATATGCCGGACGGGCCATCTGGTCGTTCTTGACCGGAACAGGACTCGGAGATTCGCCCTTCGCGTACTTGGCGGCATTCTTGCCGATTGCGCGGTAGGTATCCAGGTCGATAAGCGGAGCCTGCGAGAACAGTTCGAGGTTAGACAGCTGCGGCAGATCTTTCTGATGGATCAGTGCAGTACCCTTTGACTGAATGCCGATAGCAACGCCGGAACCTGACAGTTCAGCAGCATCGTGTCCGCAGACAGCAACGTCAGAGCTTCTGTAAACCTTGATAACGCGGGCTTTCATGCCTTCTTCTTCAATCCCTGCAATCAGTTCTTTCAGAACCTTGCTGTGCGGGATTCCGATGATGGTTTCATGCTGGAATTCGGCAAATGCCGGAGCCAGACCGATCAGAACTTCGTTCGGAGCTGTTCCCTTGGCGACTTCGCCCTTGGGTTCGAGTTCTACTTCTTCAGCAGCAGCTGCAGCGGATTCTACCGGAGCAGCAGGAGCAGCAGGGGCAGCTGCCGGAGCTTCCTGTGCTTCCGGCTTCGAAGTTCCCATTTCTCTAAGTACTTCTTCGATGATGCTCTGGAGCATCTGTTCGTTAATTGCCATTGTCACTCCCCCTTAAACGCTTTCCGGGTCGATTGCCCACGGAATATCCTTGATCTGGTTCCATCTTTCTTCACTGATCTGATAACCTGTCTGCGGTCCGTGATAAGTGTTCGGATAGTTGACAGCGGAAATAACTTCCCAGTCAGAAGAAAGCTTGGATGCTGTATGGAGATAGTCTCCGGCAGCCTTGGTTGTCAGGATATTGTAAAGCGAATGAGCGACATCCGGCATTCCGCCGCGGTCGAGAGCTTTTACAAAGTCAACAGCAGTTGCGCCTCTGGCCAGCAGTTCGTCAGCAGCTTTCAGGTCTGCAACGACGTCACGGTCAGGCATGTCTTTGGAGCCGTTGGCATAGGTTGCCGCTTCGACTTCAGCATCTGTGATTTCCGGAAGACCGAGTTCTCTGAACAGAGTCTGGATTGCGGTAGCAGCTTTTGCTCTTGCAGCAACGACTGTTTCTTCGTCTGCAGGCTGGAGGCCGCCGTCAATCTTAAGGTCACGCTGGATTACATTCCAGTCATCGTAGTCGTCTGAATCCCAGTTGGATCCGGCGAACATATTATCGTAGTTCGGTGTTGCAGAATAACCGGAGCAGATATAATCAGTTCCTGGTACCATCTGCATCATGGAACGGGCAACTCTTCTCAGGTCAGAATGTGTAAATGTCTGGTCATTGGAAGATGCACATTCGAGGTCAAGGCAGGCAGCGATCAGGTTTTCAGCCAGGACTGCGCGGATACCACTCGGTACGCCGGCCGGAACACCGATACAGGAAACAGAACCGTTCTGTGTACCCTGGACGCCAGCGCCCTTGGTTACATAGAGACATCTTGCTTCCAGATACAGCATTGATTTACCTTCTGCATAGCCCATCTGTACTTCTGAACCGGTACCGGATGTGAAACGCATCTTCAGTCCGCGGGAAGCATAGCAGCTTGCCAGGAATGCTTTTGAGTACGGTGTGTCATCGCCATCCATGAATACAGGTTCTGTACCATAAACGGAAATGGTTTCTGCATATGCGGTATAACCTCTCATCCCGAGGTCAAGTTCTGTCGCTTCTTCTACAGCACACTGTGTCAGGATACCCGGACGGCCAACATTGGCGCCGACCATGATTGCCATCGCATTGAACGGTGCATAACGGGCAACACCGACGGTTGTTTCCATTTCATCAAATCCACGGATAGCTGCTTCAGCAGCATCAGCCGCAATCTGAACCATATTGTCTTTTACATTGGTGACGTGGCACTGGTTTGAAGGCATCAGGCGCGAACGCATCTTTGTCTGTGCCATCATCATTTCCAGAACATTCATCAGGCCCATGACTTCCGTAATCTTTGCAGGTGTGATGGATGTTGTAATATCGACGACTTCTGAACGCGGTACGTTAAAGTCGACCAGCTTATTGGCGATTTCAAGAGATGTCATCGCCATCGCTTCTTCAGCTCTTTCAAGACGGATCCCGTGATCCGCAATGAACTGGTCAAGCATATCGAAGTCTTCGCGCTTCTTGCCGTCAAGTTCTGTGATAATGCCGTTTTCTATTGTAAGACTCGGTGTCGGGTCACCGGGATTGTTCATCGCGATCAGACCAACTTCAGGCCATTCTTTGACGAAACCATCCTTTTTTACCGGACGTGCATCCAGTGATTCAAATCTTTTTGATCTCATGTTTTCTCCTCTTGTTTAAATGAACAGTCTGGGATATCTGCTTCTTAGATATAAGGAGTAGTAGTGGATGCGATTGGTCCGCCGAGAGCTTCAAGAGCCTGTTTGCCGACTTCTCTGGCCGCATAGACTGCCTGGCGAACTGCACCTGCATCGCCGGAAATCGAAATGATTGATTCGTTTGAATACTTGGTTCCGCCATTATCCGGTGAAGAGTAACCGATAAGATCTACGTTTGCTGCTTTAAGAGCGACATCTGACATCAGAACGCCGATACCAGCCGGAGCGCCTACTACGATAGCAAAAGCTCTGCCAATCGGAGCGCCGAATACCATATTGCATGCGAAGGATGCTCTTGCTGTATACTGGAATTCCAGATGTCCTGAATCATTTCCGTATACGTCGCCGAATGTTCTGTTCAGGTCGTTCAGTGCGACTTCAACAGCACGTTTAGCATCGGATACATCTTCTGCGCCGAAGATAACCAGTGAGCCGTGTCCTGCACCGCCCTTGGTATCACGTGCAAATTCTACATCTACAACTTCCGTGTTGGTCGCTTTAACGGCTTCATCTGCTGCAAAGACCTGCGGGCCTGCACCAGTACGTGCTGAGAGGATACCGATCGAACGATATTTCGGGTCGATCTTCATCGCTTCATGGAGCTGGTTGTCTACATTTGCAATTACAAAACCGATTGAATCACCGACTGCTGTGCCGATAAATTCTGTCAGTCCGCATACACCTGTTGTCGGAGCGACGGTGCCGGTTTCTTCGGCTTCGTCCATTTTTGCCATCACTTCTTCCATCAGTTTCTGCATTAAATCGTCTTTCATCTTACACCTCCGTTTTATTTAAGCTTTAGAAGCTCGGTAACATACTTTCTACATCCTGATGCGGTCTTGGAATAACGTGTACGGAAACAACCTGGCCAACCTTGTCAGCAGCGGCTGCGCCTGCGTCGACTGCTGCTTTAACAGCACCAACATCTCCGCGGACGAAAACCGTCACAAGACCGGATCCGATCTTTTCGTAACCGGTCAGCACTACATTGGCTGATTTGACCATGGCATCTGCCGCTTCAATGGAACCGACGAGACCTTTGGTTTCGATCATGCCTAATGCTTCATTCGTCATGAGCTCAATCCTCCTCTAAAAAACTTGATTCGTTTCTAAGAGTAATTGTAATCCGATACAGGCGATAATTAATTGTCTGACGCTTATAAAAAACACAGGAATATTTCGATCTTATGGGTTCTGACGATAAACGAATATCCGCCTCCGACAAGATTTTATCTTTCCAAAATGAATGTTATCCGCGCTTGAATAGAAGCTCTGAAATGATGATAGTTTATTGCAGTCTCTGTTTTTTTGAATTGCTTTAAAATCGCATATTTCATCAGAAAGCAGACAAATAATTATCAGCTGTCAGATGCGCGCAAAAGCTTCCGGAGTACAAAAGGGAATAAAAAAAGCCCCGCAGAACCCGTGGTCATATCTGAGTTCTGAAGAGGCTTTTGTCTGTTCAACCGATCCGGAGCTTCTGCTTTTCCGCAGACCATCCTGTCTCAGCGGTCCGAATCGTTTTTATTCTGTTTTCTGTATTCCGTCGGTGTCAGTCCTGTGGACTTTTTAAACACCTTTGAAAAGTAATTGGGTTCATGGTAGGAAAGCTCGAGCGCGATATTAATAATCGGAACATCGGTATTGAGCAGCATATCCTTGGCAATATCTATTTTGCGGTCCGTCAGATAAGTTACGAAATTAACTCCGGTTTCTTTCTTGAAAATCTTGGAAAGGTAATAACTGGACATATTGGCGTACTCACCGACCTGATTGAGTGAAATATCCTTGTGGCAGTTGCGGTCTATATAATTAAGGATATCTTCCATAGTATTGCGCCGTCCGCTTTCACTGCTCATCAGCACATCAAAGATCCTGTCAATGATCCGCATGATTTCGACTTTCAGCTCATACCGGTTTTTAAAGGTGTTGGGATTGCTCCGGAACATTTTTCTGGCGTCCGGCATCGGTTCCGGACACAGATCAGCCGCGGTTTTGGTAAGTTCTCCCAGAAAACGCTGTATTTCATCCTGAATCGCGATCAGGTCGTAGCCGCAGCCGGAATAGATCACATCTATATACTCGGTCAGGGCCCGCCGTGTTTCAGAGTAGCGTTTGTGCAGGATATTGTAGAGAACCTCCTGCATCTTTTCGTCAAACTGTTCCATGATATTGTCTTTAAGCAGATCGATAACGCCGTTTATAGCATCCATGAGCTGCTGCGGCCGAATCGGTTTGAGCAGGAAATCATCCACATGCGCTTTAATGGCCTGATGGGCAAAATCGAACTCGTTAAACGCCGTAATAATGATGACTCTGGTGTTCGGATCTTCCTTTTTAACGATCTTCAGAACATCAATCCCGTTTATTTCCGGAATATTGATATCCATCAGAATGATATCGGGCCTGAGCTTATGGATCTTCTCGACCGCTTCCGTTCCCGATGCAGCTGTACCGACAAGATCGAGGTTTTTCCCCTCCTGCCTGATGATCATCTGTATCGCTTCTGATTCCAGGTGCTCGTCCTCCACGACAAATATCTTATACATACTCCCGCCTTTACTCGCTTAATCCTGTCTCCGGAATGCGGATCACTACTTCAGTCCCTTCCCCAACGGTGCTGTTAATCCGGATTCCGTATTCCTGTCCAAAATAATATTTAAGTCGCTTATTGACATTATTGATGCCTATCCCGGTATTTTTCTGCTGTCCGGACCTGTAGCTCCCGTCCAGCAGCGAATCCACCAGTTCCTGAGACATGCCCGGGCCGTCGTCCCGGATGATGATGGTTGCATGTCCTTCTTCCCGAAAAGCCGAAACGCTGATGGAGCCGCCGGCCGATCTGGGTTCAACCACGTAGTTAATCGCATTTTCGATAAACGGCTGGATGGTCATTACCGGACACATCACATCGCTTACAGCTGGATCGACATCAATCGAATAACGCAGCCTGTCGCCCAGACGCATTTTCTGTATGGAAAGATAGGTTTCCACATAGCTGATCAGGCTTGACAGCGGTTCGGCCACAGTACTGTCTCGTTTCAGGTTATAACGCATCAGGTCTGAAAACTGATAGATCATTTCCTGCGTTCGGTCTGCGCCTTCCAGCAGCGCCAGTCTGCCAATGGTATTGAGTACATTAAACAGAAAATGCGGATTGATCTGCGCCTGCAGTGCTTTCAGGTCTGCTTCCTTCAGCGCTGCTTCTACCTCGGACCGGAGTCTGGTTTCTTCGGAAAGCGCCAGATCCTTTTCATGCAGATCCTGCTGCATCATATTGACATGTGCCATTTCAGTCAGATAATTCGCCAGGGTAAACAAAAGTTTGGCCGCTTGTTTCACCCGGTTAAATGTAGAAATATGGGTGTCATCATACAGGTTTCTCAGATGCTTGTTCCGCAGCAGCAGGTCACGGTCGCAGAGATTGAGTTCAGGATCACTCTGCAGAATTTCCATGATCTCCGGTTCCACACGTACCTGTCCTGCCAGGATCGCTCCGACATACTGATCGTCTACAAAAATCGGAACGGCCAGGTCAACCAGTCCTGCATGACACAGATAAACCTGAGGACTCAATGATTCGGCTGCCTGAAAACCACCCTGTGCGTCAGAATGAAAGCAGTCCTTGCAGGCTTTGGTTTTTCTTACACTCAGACAGTAATCTGTAAAATTGCTGTACTCAAGCAGAGGGTTTCCTTCCTTATCGACCACAATTGCAGCCAGACCGGTCGATTCAGCAAAGGAATCCTGGATCTTCTGTAAGACGTTCAGATCCAGAACATCCTTGAGCTCTATATTCTTCTCCATTATGTAATCCCTTTCGCTAAACAACATTATAACAACCTGTATTAAAAAAGTACATAATTTTACCCTTTTCGGGACTGTAACGGCAGTTCTTCTGTTCTTTTGCTGATAAAGAGTAAAAAAAAGCCGGCTCTTCAGAGCCGGACGTTTTTTCCGATACATATGCCATATCAGCGTTCTTTAAGCGTGGCATCGATATACTTGATGGTCTCTCCTGCTTCAAGATACATCTGTTCATGTTCGGTGCAGATGTTGTCCAGCGGAAGCTTCTGATAAAGATTATCACCGCTGCGGATAATTTCGAAATCCGCTTCTGTAAAATAATCCAGGGCCGCCCGGTACAGCTCTGTATCATCGGTTTTAAACCGTATTTCTGCACCCGGAACCAGAAAATTCCTGTAATCTTCAAGACGGCGGGTATGAACCAGCCGTTTTTTATGCTGCCTGCGCCTTGGCCACGGATTACAGAAATTGATGTAGATGCGGCCGATTCTATCCTCTTCCGAAAGAATATCCCGGATCCGTTCAATATCCCAGGCCGTGATCCGGACATTTTCAAGTGCTGCTTCTGCAATTTTCCGGCGCGCGTGACACAATACAACGTCAGTCATATCAATCCCGAGTATATTTACTGCAGGGTTCTGCTTCCCCAGCTCGGAAATAAAGCTGCCTTTTCCACACCCAAGCTCCAGGTAAAGCGGCGCCTCCGGCTCCGGATAAAGCGTTCTCCAGTCACCCCGGTGAACAACAGGATCCTGAATAAACAGCGGACTGCCTTCAAGCTCCTCTCTCATCCACGGCTGTCGTCTCAGATGCATGACTGGTCCAGTCTGTTCCGGATTGCAGCAGCGCGTGAAACAAATTCCCTGGCCGAGGCATCACTGGGCATGCGCCAGTCGCCGCGCGGGGACAGTGTAACCGAACCGACTTTGGGCCCGTCCGGCAGGCAGGAACGTTTGAACTGCTGCGAGAAAAATCTCCGATAGAAGGTTTCAAGCCACCTGGCAATGGTCTTCTCATCATATGCGCCGTCAAAGGCAGCAACAGCGAGGTCAAAAATTTTCTCCGGAGAAAAGCCGTTTCTGAGGAACTGGAACAGGAAGAAATCATGCAGTTCATACGGACCCACCAGATCCTCGGTCTTCTGGGCAATCTTGCCGTCTTTTGGCGGGAGCAGCTCCGGCGAAACCGGTGTATCGAGAATATCCCGCAGCAGTGCAGCCAGCTTTTCATCTGCATGATCCGCATACCAGGCTACCAGATAACGGACCAGAGTCTTGGGAACTCCGGCATTCACGCCGTACATCGACATATGATCACCATTGTAGGTCGCCCATCCCAGTGCCAGTTCGGAAAGATCCCCGGTACCGACCACGATTCCGCGGTATTCGTTGGCCAGATCCATCAGAATCTGGGTCCGTTCCCGCGCCTGCGCGTTTTCATACACCTCATTACGATCATCGATATCGTGCCCGATATCATTCAAATGCTCCGTGGCAGCTTTTCCGATCGGTATTTCGTGGAGCGTTGCCCCCAGTTCCCGGATCAGTTCCACAGCATTGGTATAGGTCCGGTCGGTGGTGCCGAATCCGGGCATGGTGACCGCATGAATCTTTTCTGCGGGGATCCCGCACAAACGGGCCGCATAAGAGCATACCAGCAGTGCCAGCGTCGAATCCAGTCCGCCTGAAACACCGACTACCATCGGCGCTCCGCCAATATGCATGAGACGTGCAGCCAGTCCCTGAGCCTGAATATTTGAAATTTCCAGACAGCGTTCACTGCGGTCACTGCTATCAGCCGGGACAAAAGGCGCATTGTCGATTTCACGGGTAATGGTATCGGTGGTGAGCAGGAAACAGGGCAGATAACGGAATTTCCGTTCACTCCGGAAATCACGGAACGAGGCCTGCATACGGCGGTCATGCAGGAGCAGTTCCGGATCAATCTGACTCTGTGTAATTCCCGGCTCCATGGAAAAACGTTTTGAAGCGGCCAGAATCCGTCCGTTTTCAGCAATCAGCGAATCGCCTCCGAAAACGACATCCGTTGTTGATTCACCGAATCCGCATGAGGCATACAGATAAGCACAGTCGAGCCGGGCGCTCTGCTGGCTCACCAGGGCTTTGCGATAAGAAGCCTTGCCAATGGTTTCATTGCTGGCGGAGGGATTGAGGATAATCACAGCACCGGCAGCCGCCAGGTCCTGACTCGGAGGTGCCGGAGCCCACAGATCCTCACAGACTTCGACGCCCACAATAAATTCCGGATTATTGACGTCTCTGAGCAGAAGATCCGTACCGAAGGGAACATGCTGGTTTCCGATTACGATCTCGCCGTCATCTGCTCCGCCTTCCGTAAACCACCGTTTCTCATAATATTCGCGGTTATCCGGCAGATAACGCTTGGGGACAGCAGCCAGAATGCGTCCGTCCTGAATCAGAACACCACAGTTGTAGAGCCGGCCAAGATGGCTCAGCGGTGCCCCGAGGCAGATCAGCTGCGGAGTTCCGGCGGTTTCCGCGGCTATTTTCACAAGAGCTTCCTGCACGACATCCATCAGCTGCTGCTGAAAGAAGAGATCGGCACAGGTGTATCCGGTGACAGCCAGTTCCGGAAACAGCAGAATACCCAGCTCCTGTTCGCGCGCCTGCCTGATCAGATGGATAATCCCTTCTGTATTAAAAGTGACATCTGCAGGCTTGACAGATGGCAGTGCGCAACCACAGCTTATAAAGTTTACATCATTGTTATAGTCAGTCATTTGTATTCATTTTGTCCTATATTGTATTACGGATATTCACCGCAGTTTTACTTTAAACAGTTTGCACATACCTGTGCATAAGTCGACCCTGATTCGTCCACAGGATAAATGCCTGTTTCACGGAGTTTCAGAGAATTATCAACAGTTATGCACAGTTTCCACAGATAAACAAAACTTTATCCACAGTTTCGACAGGTAAAACGGTCCTGAATCATGGTTATCCACAGCATAGAGACAGTTGTACCTTGAAAATCGTTTTCGGAAAACAGAACGATTTATTCTGAAAAGTAATGCTGATAATCTGATAATCCGTATTTTATCCCGGATTCACAGAAAGCCGGCAGTAACTGCCGGCTTCAGGTTATTTAATATTCTTATTTAACGTTTCTTTTTTCTTTATGATGAATGGAAGCGTCAATGAGCCCCTTGAAAAGCGGATGCGGATGGTTCGGACGAGACTTGAATTCCGGATGAGCCTGAGTGGCTACAAAATAAGGATGTTCCGGAAGTTCGATCATTTCCACGAGCACACCGTCCGGTGACATACCGGAAAATACCATGCCTGCATCTTCCAGTACCGGTACATATTCGTCATTGACTTCATAGCGATGTCTGTGACGTTCGGAAACATCCGTACAGCCATAGACCCGTTCCACAACAGAACCCGGAAGCAGTTTGGCCGGATAAGCGCCAAGACGCATGGTTCCGCCCATATTCTGAATCTTTTTCTGTTCTTCCATAAGCGAGATCACCGGATATTCGGTTTTCGGATTGAGTTCAGAAGAATCCGCTCCGGCAAGACCTGCCACGTCGCGGGCATATTCCACAACAGCCAGCTGCAGTCCCAGACACAGTCCCAGGAACGGAATATTGTTTTCACGGGCATATTTGATGGTTTCGATTTTTCCGTCAATTCCGCGATTGCCGAATCCACCCGGTACCAGCACGCCGTCCACATCCTTGAGGATACGTTCGACATTTTCGCTGTTTACATCCTCCGAGTGCACCCATTTAATGACAACTTCCTTGCCGTAAAAGATTCCGGCGTGACGGAGCGCTTCCGCGACCGACAGATAAGCATCATGCAGCTCCACATATTTGCCAACCAGTGCAACCGTGACTTTTCCTTCCGGATTCTTGGCTCGTGTAACCAGTTCGCGCCATTCATGCAGATCCGGTTTGTCATTTTCAATTTTAAGCTTATCGCAGACCAGGTCTGCAAGGCCTTCTTTTTCCAGCATAAGCGGAACTTCATACAGTTCTTCCGCATCGTAGTTGGCCACAACCGCATTCTTGGGCACGTTACAGAACAGTGAGATCTTGTCCTTGAGGCCTTCTTCCACTTCACATTCAGAACGCAGAACGATAATGTCCGGCTGGATCCCGATTGAAAGCAGTTCTTTAACGGAATGCTGGGTCGGCTTGGTTTTCAGTTCGCCGGCCATATGCAGATACGGCAGCAGAGTGACATGGATATAAAGAACATTGTCTTCCCCGAGATCACTCTGGAACTGGCGGATTGCTTCCAGGTAGGGCTGGGATTCGATATCCCCGACTGTCCCGCCTATTTCAGTGATGACGATATCCGGATTAATGTCGGAATCTGCAACTCTGAGGATGCTTTCCTTGATTTCGTTGGTGATATGGGGAATAACCTGAACCGTTCCGCCAAGGTAATCACCGCGGCGTTCTTTTGAAATAACGTTCCAGTAAACCTTACCGGTGGTAACATTGCTGAATTTTCCGAGATTTTCATCGGTAAAACGTTCATAATGACCGAGGTCAAGATCTGTTTCCGCTCCATCTTCAGTCACAAAGACTTCGCCGTGCTGGTAAGGGCTCATTGTGCCCGGGTCATAATTGAGATAAGGATCAAACTTCTGAATGGATACCTTGTATCCGCGTTCCTTGAGCAGACGCCCGAGAGATGCGCTGGTGATGCCTTTCCCGAGAGACGAAACAACACCGCCGGTGACGAAAATATATTTGGTCGACATAAATCCTCCAAGTCTTGTGATTCAACAATGCCTAAACGAGTTTTAATCAGTTTTAATCAAAGTAATAATTATAGCAGATTTTTAAAGTTTTTTAAAGTCAGTTCTGACTTAATCTGCATTTATACACCGCACCAGCCGTCATTGAGAATTTCATTTTCGACCCGTTCGTCGCCCATAAACCGGTAGACCCGGGGAACGCGCTTATTGACCATGCAGACTACTTCATAATTGATGGTACCCATACGTGCGGCCACTTCATCGGCGGAAATATGTTCTCCGAACAATTCCACCTGATCGCCGAGTTCCGCTTCCGGAATATCCGTAATATCGACCATACACTGGTCCATGCAGATATTACCGACCACAGGCGCCCGTTTGCCGCGAATGAGCACTTCTGTTCCTTTTCCGGAAAGGATTCTGGACCAGCCATCCGCATAGCCCACAGGGAGCGTGGCAATCCGGCGGTCTCCGTCTGCCTTCCAGGCCCGGCCGTAACCGACAGACTCACCTTCGTGCAGTGTTTTAATATGTGAGATCTCCGTCACAAAAGTCATAACGGGCTTTAACGGCAGATTTTCTTTTTTGACTTCGTCCGACGGATACAGTCCGTAAAGAATGATGCCCGGACGCACCCCGTCAAAAACGGTTTTGTCAAAATCCATGAGTGCAGCCGAATTTTCGACATGCTTGAAAGGAATATCAATCCCTTTATCCGCCAGCTGTTTTACAACGGCCGCATATCTGGCAAGCTGTTCATGGGTGTAGGTTTTATCCGCACAGTCGGCAGTCGCAAAATGAGTGAACATACCAGCTACCCGGATTCCCGGCATCTGTGTCAGTTTTTCAATAGAATCCGCGGCAGTGTGCCAGTCAAAGCCGATCCGTCCCATGCCCGTTTCAATCTTGGCATGGATATCGGCACGGCATCCTTCTTTTTCACAGTAATCCGAAAGAGCCCGGGCAAATTCTTCTGTAAACACAGCCGGGATAATATCCCATTCCACCAGTTCCGGAATCCGGTCTTCAGGTGTATGGCCGAGTATCAGAATCGGAACCCTGTCAATGCCTTTCTGGCGCAGGGCAATGGCTTCATCGATCATGGCAACAGCCAGGCAGTCGACACCTTCCTCCTGCATCAGTTCAATCAGATCAAAGCCGTGACCATAAGCATCCGCCTTGACCACGCCGATGATTTTTATTCCTTCACCCGCGCGTTTGACAATGTTATGGTAGTTTTCCAGAAAATTATCGAGACTGATAATGGCCCTGGTCGGTCTGCACGGCGGATTGTCCGGCTGCAGATCCGGATGAATATCCGCTTCATAATAACCGGAATTCTTTTCTGCCAGCTCAAAATCCTCTTCGTTCATTTTCATTTAAAGCTCCTGAAGCAGTTCGAACAGAAAATCTGTGGAGGGCTTGACTGAATCATCAATCGACGCATAATAGGTATCGTTGGCGTCGTCATCGGCATTGTCTGAAATCGAACGGATTACCAGATAAGGAACACCGTTCAGATAGCAGACCTGCGCTACAGCAGCGCCTTCCATTTCACAGCAGGCACCCTTGAAGGTTTCCACCAGTTCCGCTTTCAGCTGCGTGTCTCCGAGACCCAGATCGGCAGTCATAATACGTCCGACCAGAATTTTGGTACCGATCCTGTCGGCAGCAGATTCTGCTTTGCGGATCATGTTGCGGTCCGCCGGGAAATACGTCATATCCATATTGGGAATTTCACCGCGCGGATGGCCGAAAGCGCGGGCGTCCATATCGTATTGGACGGCATCATCCGAAACCACGATGTCCCCGATGTGCAGACCAGCCGCCAGGCCGCCGGCCACGCCGACGTTGATCACCTTGTCCACACGGAATTTGTCGATCAGGATCTGAGTACAGGCTGCAGCATTCACCTTGCCGACTCCGCTCTGAACAACCACTATATCTTTTCTGAAAATCTTACCTTTAAAAAACTGCATGCCCGCATAGGAAGAAACAGATGTATCCTCCATGCGTTCTTTCAGACTGCGCGCTTCGATATCGAGCGCGGCAATAATTCCAATCATCTTTATCTCCTGACTGCCATTTCAGGCAGCCGCTGTATTTTCCTGATACTGTCTGTCTTTTCCGTATCCTGTTTCTGTATTCGTCTCTGCACGGATTTCATTTCTGCATAAGATCCGGACCTGACACCCAGGGACGGCATAAACAGATCAGATAATAGTCGTGTTTGAGAAACTGGCAAAATCACTGGTCATTACACAGACTGAAGCCTGTGCACTGATTCCTTCTCCGTTTCCGGTAAACCCGAGTCCCTCTTCCGTGGTTGCCTTGACGCTTACCTGTCCGGTTTCCAGGAACAGAGCATCCGCGATATTTTTGCGCATCGCATCAATATGCGGAGCCATTTTCGGTGCCTGTGCGATAATCTGCGAATCGACGTTCATAATCCGGTAGCCTTCCATACGCACCAGACCTCCAACCCGCTTGAGCAGTTCAATACTGGAAATCCCCTTGTACTGCGGATCAGTATCCGGAAAATGAGAGCCCAGGTCACCGAGTGCCAGGGAACCGAAGATCGCATCCATAATCGCATGGACCAGGACATCGGCATCCGAATGGCCGTCAAGCCCCTTCTGATAAGGGATATCGACGCCACCCAGAATCAGTTTTCTTCCTTCTGTCAGACGATGTACATCATAACCCGTTCCGATACGGACGGGCGGTTTTGAACGGTTGATCATTTTTATACCTGCGATTCTGTTCTGTCTGCAGCAGAGTCCCGGGTACTATTCTCCGGTTCTCTGCCATCGCTCTTCCTGTCTTCTGTTTCCGGTTGTGCTGCTGCCCGGTCTTTTGTTCCCGGTTTCTCTGTTTCCCGGTCTTCAAGCAGACTGCTTATGACCCGTGAAGCTGCAATCAGTCCCGCAGTTCCCGGTACCGGTGCCAGACTGCCGGGCGGAGTACAGCGTACAGCCGGGACCTCATCGGACCAGACTGCCTCTACTCCCCGGATCCCCCGGTTTTTCAGTTCCCGTCTCATGACTTTAGCCAGCGGGCAGATACTGGTTTTGGAAATATCAGTAATCTGCAGACGCTCCGGATGAAGCTTGTTGCCGGTGCCCATGACTGTAATTACCGGTACTCCGGCCTCTTTCGCCCGCCGTATAATTTCCAGCTTGGCTGTGACCATATCCACCGCGTCAATGACGTAATCGTAATCCGAAAAATCGATAAAATCTGCGTTTTCCGGTGTAAAGCATTCCTGAAATGTGATGATTTCCGTTTCCGGGCTGATGTCCCTGAAGCGGGCAGCTGCTGCTTCCGTTTTCGCCATCCCCACAGTTGACCCCAGCGCGATAAGCTGCCTGTTGATGTTGCTTTCATCCACGACATCTTTATCGACGATGGTCAGGCTGCCGGTTCCCGACCGGATCAGAGCTTCTGCTGCATAAGAACCAACCCCGCCGATTCCAAACAGCAAAACCCGTGAAGCGGCCAGCTTCGCGTCTCCATTATCTCCGATCATTCTGCGGGTCCGGGTTGTCCGTTCGGGTTTCATTACATCCGTTCGGGCGCGTTGATCCCGAGAATCACTGACGCGTTTTCCAGTACCTGGCGGACTGCAGAAACCAGTGCAAAACGGGCTTTCTTCAGTTCGACTTCATCTGTGTTAACCCGTACGGCATTATAAAAGCTGTGGAAGGCAGAAGCCAGATCCACGGCGTAACGGGTGATTCTGCTGGGATCCATCTTTTCTTCACCCGCCTGAATTTCTTCATAAAAACGGGACAGCACTTCCATAAGTGCGACTTCTTCCGGTTCCTTCAGAAGCGAAAGATCCGCACCGCTCCAGTCAAAGCCTTCCGCCTGACGCAGAATGCTGCAGATACGGGCATGCGCGTACTGAACATAGAAAACCGGATTTTCATTAGATTCCTGCACGGCCAGATCCAGGTCGAATTCAAAATGCGAATCCGGAGAACGCAGATTAAAGAAGAACCGCGCCGCGTCCTTGCCGATCATTTCAATCAGATCGGTCAGGGTAATCATCTTGCCGGTCCGTTTGCTCATCTTGACAATTTCGCCGTCCTGCACCAGCTTGACCAGCTGCATAATCACGACATCCAGTTTGTCACCGGCTCCTGCTGCTTCCAGCGCCGCCTTGAGACGGGCAATATGTCCGTGATGGTCGGCACCCCAGACATTGACTCCGCGGTCGAATCCGCGTGTTTCAAATTTATTGAGGTGATAAGCGATATCCCCCATAAAATATGTCGGAATTCCATTGTGACGGATCAGGACATCATCCTTTTCGCAGCCGTAATCGGTGGTGCGGAACCAGACGGCTCCGTCTTCTTCATAAACGGAACCGGATTTTTTGAGCAGATCCATTGCCTTTTCAATTGCACCCGTTTCATACAGACTTTGTTCCGAGAACCAGACGTCGTAGTGAATCCCGTAATCTGCCAGATCCTTGTGCATCCGGTCCAGATTCTTGTTGAGTGCATAGTCGATAAAGATTTTTTTGCGCTGTTCAGGTTCCATGGCCTTGAGCGCATCTGTCTGATCCGGATTAGCCTGCAGATATTCCCGGATATGTTCACCGATATCGTCACCCTGATAGCCGTCTTCCGGGAACGGGAAATCTTCACCCATCTGCTGACGGAAGCGGGCATCCAGTGAATCTCCGAACTTTTCAATCTGATTGCCGGCGTCATTAATATAGAATTCGCGGGTTACATCGTAGCCGGTCCAGTCCGCCAGTGAAGCCAGGACATCGCCGATAGCGCCGCCGCGGGCATTACCCATGTGCATGGGTCCTGTCGGGTTAGCGGAAATAAACTCAAGGTTATAGGTCTTGCCGCTGTGTTTGTCCGTGCGCCCGTAATCCTTCCCCATCTCATTGACCTGCGCCACGACTGCGCCCAGCCACTGGGGATCAAGACGGAAATTGATGAAACCGGGTCCGGCAATTTCTACTGCTTCCACCAGTCCGGGTTCCACTTCGAACCTGGTCACAAGTGCTTCTGCAATCTGACGCGGTGCCTTTCTGGCAATTTTCGGAAGCTGCATGGCCAGATTGGTTGCATAATCTCCAAATTCGCGTTCGCGCGGAATCTCCAGTTCAATTTCGGGCAGATCATTTCCGTTCAGAGAAAAATCTCCTGCCTGACAGGCTTTTTCTGCTGCAGATTTAAGACCTTCTCTGAGCTGATGTTCTATTTTCTGACGTGCGTACATATTTACTCCTGATATTGTTAATGATTTGATTCGTGAAAATCAGTCTGGAAAAATAATTCTGATTAATCATTTTATTATACGTTTTTTGAGACCTTTTATCAAAAAAAGGCTCCTGCAGAACAGGAGTCTTTGTCTTAATTTTTACTGTTTTTAACGCTGATATCGATTGTGTTAGCCGATTCACCGATACCTTTCATATCCAGATTGTAATTCACCCTGACACGGGTGGGCCTGCTGGTATCGTCATAGTCAATGTCGATCCCTCTGGTTGTGACCCCCATAGTCAGATCACCTTCCGGCGTCGAGTACATGGTGACGCTGCGTTTTCCGGATTCAAACTCCATTATCGAGTTAACCGAGCCCAGCCGTATGATCGAAACTTTCCCATCATCCACGCGGACTGTCGTCCGGGTGCCTTCCATACCGGATATTTCCGATTCGTCATAAGAGAGACAATAGGCCTCTGCTTCCCGGGACCGTTCCCCTTCCGTCATAAGCTCCATTGCATCCGCTTCTTCTCCGTTGTGAGCAACTGTCCCCTTGATCGAGAGCCAGACCTTTTCCGTTTCATTACCTGTCATAGCATTCCTCCGTATTCCTTCTCCGGGACTTCTGTCACGGGTATACCCCCTGAAACAGAGATTATTCCGTAGTCGGATTCTTCTTTAACGATGCTGTCTGAATCAGACGTTCCACCAGCTCATGGTAGGGAATGCCGGAAGCCTCCCACATTTTCGGATACATGCTGATGCTGGTAAAACCAGGCATGGTATTGATTTCGTTTATCGAAATTGCACCAGTGGTTTTGTCGACAAAGAAGTCAACACGGGCCAGTCCGGTCCCGTCGACTGCTTCGAATGCTTTTCGTGAATAATCGACTACCTGATCCAGAATTTCCTGATCCAGCTGAGCCGGTATGACTATTACAGAATCGTCTCCTGATTCATACTTGGCTTCGTAATCGTAAAATTCCTTGGCCGGAATAATTTCGCCCGGCACAGCGACCTGAATCTTTCCTTCTTCTTCGAGAACAGCCGTTTCGATTTCGTGAGCGTTGACAAAGCTTTCGACAATAACACGTCTGTCAAAAGAAAAGGCTGTATCCATTGCCTGAAACAGTTCTTCTTCAGAATGGGCCTTGCTGATGCCTACGGAAGAGCCCATGTTCGCCGGCTTGACAAATACGGGAAGTCCCAGTTCTGCCACGATTTTATCTTCGATGACGTCGCGATCGTGTTTCCAGGCATAACGCGTGACCGGAATATACCGGCAGCTCGGAATATCGGCAGCTTCAAAAGCATATTTGCTCATGATCTTGTCCATACCGACAGTGCTGGCCAGTACGCCGCAGCCTACATAAGGAGTCCCGAGCATTTCAAAAACACCCTGGATGGTTCCGTCTTCTCCCATCTGTCCGTGAAGGACAGGGAAAAACAGATCGACATCGCCCTTAAGCTCTGTGAACACGCCGACATCTTCCTGCAGATTTTCCTTGTCTGTTTTCCAGTCGCCGGACGCGATATTTTCCACATCTCCACGATAAATATTCCAGGTACCGTCTTTCTTGATACCGATCGGGATGATTTCGTATTTATTCTGGTCAATTGCCTTATATACATTGGAAGCGGAAACACATGATACTTCATGCTCTCCTGACTGTCCGCCGAACACCAGGCCGATTCTAGTCTTGTTCATTAAATCCTCCGGTTTGAACTTGTTCCTGTTCTCCGTATCTATTGTAACATACTAAAAAAACAGTTCCTCTAAACATAAAAAGCAAGGCCGTCTTCCGGCAGCCTTGCCGATTAAACCTTTTTTAATTATACGCCGTCCGGCTTATCTGTAAACAGCCTTCTTAATCATTCTGTACGGTCGTTCTGTCACATGCAGCAGGAAACGACTGTTCATGGATCCATGCAGAAATATCATTTTTCCGGATCGTGATCCGGCAGAGAAGCCCTGAACTGATCCTCCGTAAGTACGTTCACGCCTGCCTGCTTTAACGCCGCCGCGGTTCTGCCGTCTCCCGGTATCAGTTTTCCGGTGAAGCTTCCGTCATAAACCATTCCGCAGCCACAGGACGGACTCTTCGATTTGAGTACTGCCGTACAAATCCCGTCCGCACGGGCTGTTTCCACAGCCTTCTGTGCCCCGGCGTTGTAAGCCGCAGTCACGTCCCTTCCGTCCGCGGTCTTCACCCGGTCTCCCCGGATTTCCGCAGGTGTCCTCGGTGTTTCCAGTCCACCCTCACATTCGGGACAGAACGGAACCGCTTTCCCGGTCCTGACCAGCTCCACAATTTCCGGAACCGGTGTGCTTTTCCCGTCATACCGGCAGGGAATCCCTGCCAGGCAGGCAGAGACCAGAAGCCGGCCAGAATCCTCAGGCATTGTTGTCAAATCCTCAGTTTTCTTCTTTTACCTTGTTGACAGCAGCCTTGAGTTCTTCCATGTTTTTGGAAGCTTCTTCTTTGCTCTTGCCATAGGTAGAATAATAAATCTTGAGCTTCGGTTCTGTACCTGACGGTCTGAGTGCAAACCAGCTGTTCTTGTCATACATGAATTTGAGCACGTTGGAGCTCGGCAGGTCAATCTTTGTTTCCTTACCGGTCGCAACATCCAGACTTTCACTGTCTTTATAGTCGTTGACTGTAACCAGTTTTTCATCTCCGAATGCCGGAATATGATGGTCTCTGAATACGTTCATGAGCTTGTCCATCTTTTCCTTGCCGTCTACACCTTCAAAGGCAAAGGACTGGATTCCTTCTTCGAAATAACCGTACTGCTTGTACAGATCCTGCAGTGCATCGTACAGTGTCTTGCCCAGATCCTTGTAGTAAGCAGCCATTTCGCAGATCAGTGCAGAAGCGACAACGGCATCCTTGTCACGGGCGTATTCGCCAGCCAGATAGCCGTAGCTTTCTTCATAGCCGAGTGCAAATGTATGTTCGTGAGTTGTCTGCCAGTCTGTGATATGTTCGCCGATGTATTTGAAGCCTGTTAATACGTCAATCGGAGTTGCACCGTGCGCACGGGCAATGACGGCGCCGAGTTCAGAAGTAACGATGGTTTTGATAATAGCCTTGTTATCCGGCAGCTCCGGTCTGGTTTTCAGAATGTAGTCTACCAGTAATGCACCAGTCTGGTTTCCTGTGAAGACAACATATTCACCGTCTGAATTCTTATTGACGACACCAACACGGTCTCCATCCGGGTCTGTACCCAGAATCAGATCGGCGCCGAGTTTTTCTGCCATCGGGATAGCCAGATTAAAGACTTCTTTATATTCCGGATTCGGGAATTCCACAGTCGGGAAATTTCCATCCGGGTTTTCCTGTTCCGGAACAACATGGACATTTTTGAAGCCCATATCTGAAAGCACGCGTCTGACCGGAATATTGCCGGTGCCGTGCAGTGGTGTATAAACAATAATCAGATCAGATTTCTGATCCATGTGAACAACTTTTTCGACTTCCTTATAATAAGCTTCGTCGACGTCTTTACCGATAATTTCGATCAGTCCCTGAGCCTGAGCTTCCTGGAAATTCATTTTCGGAATTGAGAAGTAATTGTCCACATGTTCAATGACATCGACAACTGCATCAGCAGCTTCATTGGCCAGCTGTGCACCATCACTGCCGTATACCTTGTATCCGTTATATTCCTTCGGATTGTGAGAAGCCGTGATCATGATCCCGCCGGCACATCCGAGATAACGGACTGCGAAAGAAAGCATTGGCGTCGGACGCAGGCTTTCAAACAGATAAGCGTGAACACCCTGGGCAGCCAGGACACAGGCTGCTGTTTTGGCAAATTCATCGGATTTGATACGTGAATCATAGGCAATCGCGACACCCTTGTCCGCATTGGCCGTAGATGCTTCAATTAACTGCTGAGCCAGACCATACGTAGCCCGGGCCACCATGACGTTATTCATACGGTTAGTGCCGGCACCCAGTTTGCCCCGCATACCTGCTGTACCGAAGCTCAGAAAATCGTAAAAACGATCTTCAATTTCACCATCGTCTTTCAGGTTTGCAAGTTCGATCTTCAGGTCGTCGTCCAGATTTTCCTGATTTTTCCACTGTTCAAATGTTTCTTTATATCCCATGGCAACCTCCATATATTTTTACAGCCCCGGCACACCCGGTCTCCTCTGTAATCAATATCATTATAACCGAAATTTGATTTCTGCGAGGATAACAGATAAATTTTTGTCTCGGAACTGCCGGATTTTTACGAATCATAACCGTTATAATAATGACATGAACAATGAAACAATGAAAAGAGGCATATATGAAACCAGTCTATTATGAAGACGACTGTCTGGTCATGATTGATCAGACAAAACTGCCGGGTGAAAAGCTGCTCTGCCGTTACGACGATTACCGCGATATTATTCAGGCCATTAAAACCATGATCGTACGCGGAGCTCCGGCAATCGGCGTGTCTGCCGCTTATGCAGTATACTTTGCAGCCCGGGAACTGTCTCAGGCCAGTCCGGATAATACGCCTGAATTTCTGGCAGCTCTGAAACAGGCTGCCGCAGAAATTAAAGACGCGCGGCCAACCGCCGTGAACCTGATGTGGGCAGCGGACAGGATGACATCGGCCGCCGAAAAGGCAGTATCCGAAAATCCACAGCTGACACCTGCAGAAATCACCACCCTGCTTCGCCATGAAGCGGATGATATCTGCGCCGAAGACATTTATATGTGCCGTGCCATCGGACGTAACGGAGCAGAACTGATCCACGAAAATGAAACCATACTGACCCACTGCAATGCCGGTGCTCTGGCAACCGCAGATTATGGCACAGCCCTGGGCGTAATCCGGGCTGCTCAGGAAGCCGGGAAAAATATTCACGTTTATGCAGATGAAACCAGACCGCTGCTTCAGGGTGCCCGCCTGACCGCCTACGAACTGCATGAAGACGGAATCCCGGTCACGCTGATTACCGACAATATGGCCGGCTGGATGATGAAACAGGGAAAAATAGGCTGCTGTGTCGTCGGCGCTGACCGTATTGCTGCCAATGGAGACACCGCCAACAAAATCGGCACTTATTCCGTCGCCGTTCTGGCAAAACATCACGGCATTCCTATGTACATCGCTGCCCCCAGCTCCACTGTCGATATGAAGACATTAACCGGAGACGCGATCAATATTGAAGAACGCGATCATAATGAGGTTTTCG
>JBMNSG010000009.1:0-39547 GCA_050945075.1 Eubacteriaceae bacterium
TATAATGTTAAAGGATACGAACATTGAAAATACAGATCAAATAGAGTAAGGAGTAAAAATGACTCTGAATGAAGTTCCGGTCGGTCAGACTGTGGAAGTGGAAAAGATCAACTGTCAGGGTGCTTTAAAGCGCCGCATTATGGATATGGGTATTACCAAGGGCGTAAAAATATTTGTGCGCAAGATCGCACCTTTTGGAGATCCCATGGAACTGACTGTGCGCGGCTACGAGCTCTCAATCCGTAAAGCCGATGCAGCGAACATAAAGGTCATGGACGTTCAGGGCAGCAGTAAATAGTCAGGGAGGCGGTTATGGGATACAAAATAGCATTGGCCGGAAATCCGAACTGCGGAAAAACGACGCTGTTTAATTCACTGACGGGTTCCAAGCAGTATGTCGGGAACTGGCCTGGTGTGACAGTCGAAAAAAAGTCAGGGGAAATCAAGGGAACGGATGACGAACTGGTCGATCTTCCCGGAATTTATTCACTTTCTCCTTATTCGATGGATGAAGTGGTTGCCCGGGATTACCTTCTGAATGATCATCCGGATGCGATTATCGATATCGTTGATGCAACCAATATAGAACGCAATCTTTATCTGACTACACAGCTTACGGAGCTTGGTATTCCGGTAGTGATTGCCCTCAATATGATGGACCTGTTTAATAAATCAGGTGACGAGCTCGATGTCAAAAAGCTGGAAGAGCTGACCGGATGTCCGGTGGTTGAAGTTTCTGCTCTGAAAAATACCAATGTCGATGCGCTGATCAAGGTGGCGCGGGAAGCTGCGAAAAAGGGCGGCTTCAAGCCGCTGTTTCACTATAAAGGCGATCTGCAGAAAACCATGGATGATGTCGGGGCTCTGCTGCTCCGGGATCATATTGTGACTGACAACGCCAGCTGGTATGCGCTGAAGGTAATGGAACGGGACGGAAATGTCCTGAAAAAGCTGAAAATACCGAATGAGCTGCTGGGTCATATTGAATCTATGACCACAAAGCTCGAAGACAAACTGGACGATGATTCGGAAAGTATCATCACCGATGCCCGCTATCAATATGTAACCTATGTAACGGACAAGGCAATCCAGAAGTCGCCGGATTCCATGACAGTTTCCGACAAAATAGACCAGGTGGTCACCAACCGCTGGCTGGCGATTCCGATTTTTGCCCTGATTATGTGGGGAGTCTATTATGTCGCAGTATCATCGGTGGGTGCGGTCTGCACCAGCTGGATCACGGACACGTTTTTCGGAGAAATTGTCTCCGGTGGTCTGACATCCTGGATGCAGGCGCACGGAACGGCTGAGTGGATGATTTCGCTGGTTAATGACGGTATCATCGGCGGGGTCGGATCTGTTCTCGGGTTTGTTCCCCAGATTATGATCCTGTTCTTTTTCATCAGCATTCTGGAAGACTGCGGCTATATGGCACGGGTAGCCTTTATCATGGATCGTCTGTTCCGCCGTTTCGGGTTGTCCGGAAAGTCCTTTATTCCGATGCTCATCGGGACCGGTTGTTCGGTTCCGGCGATCATGGCCTCAAGGACCATTGAAAATGAAGAAGACCGGCGCATGACCATCATGCTTACGCCCTTCATTCCCTGTTCGGCCAAGCTTCCGATTTTTGCGATGATCGCGGGTGCTTTCTTCCCGGGTCAGACCTGGGTGGCGCCGTCCATGTATTTTGTCGGCATTATTATGGTGATTCTGTCCGGGATTCTGCTTAAAAAACTGCCGTTTTTCTCCGGTGTTCCGGCACCTTTTGTCATGGAACTTCCGAAGTATCATATTCCATCGGCACGCAGTATTGCGATTCATGTCTGGGACCGCTCCAAGGCCTTCATTATCAAGGCCGGTACGGTGATCTTCATCGGCTGCACGGTCATCTGGTTCCTTGAAAATCTGAACTGGCAGATGCAGTTTGTGGATGCAGCCAATTCGATGCTGGCCTCAATCGGCAGCTTTATCGCCCCGCTGTTTACCCCGCTGGGCTTTGGCAACTGGCAGAGCACCATTGCTGTGCTGTCCGGAATTCTGGCTAAGGAAAATGTTGTCGCGACGTTCGGAATTTTGTATGGGATTACCAATGCAACGGATGAAGCTGGGGCCGTAGCGCCGATGGTTACACAGCTGTTTTCACCGGTCGGTGCTTATGCGTTCATGGTTTTCAACCTGCTTGCCTCTCCCTGTGTGGCTTCGATTGCTACGATTTACAGAGAAATGGGCGGCTGGAAATGGACCCTGCGGGCAATCTGTTTTCAGACCTGTACTGCTTATGTGATGGCGTTTATCGTCAATCAGATCGGAAGTGCCCTGCTGTACAATGAAGGGACGGTGACGGCGGTGATTCTTGCGGTCGTTTTCCTGGCATTTATTATCTGGCTGTTTGTCTCCGATTACCGCGGAGGCGGTAAAAAACAGATTTCTTACCGGGAAATCGATCTGTAACAAGGGAGATTTGTTATGAATACCACACTGCTCATCGGTGTCGTAATCGGTGTTTGTCTGATTTTCGCCATCGTTTATGTGACCAGACATAAAGGCAAGTGCCCTGACTGCACGCCTTCTTCCTGTGCCGGCTGCACCAGAGAATGCGCTTATCGAACCAAGATGCTTGAAGAACAACAGGATCCTGCTCTCAGATTGAAAGCAGAAAAGGAAGCACTTTGGAAACAGGAGCAGCGCCAGCTGAAACAGGAAGAACAGAAAGCCGGAATCGCAGTGGATCAACACGAAAGTAAGAAATCCGGCGATGCTGCGGAAAAAGAATCAGCCGGAAAAGACTGAAATGATCTGAAAAAGGCTGCGGCATGTCTGCAGCCTCTTTTTTATAGAAAAGCGCAGTCTGGTCTGCGTTTTTTTTATGTTCGAAATTAAAAGAACAGGGTGAGAAACAAAAAGAAATTAAGAAAGAACAGCTGGAAAAAAAGAAAGAAAACGGAAGGTTTCCGGGAAAAACGAAAGTACATAAAACGTAACAAAGCACGTGTTATAATACAGACAAAGCAAACGAAAGACAACGCAGACGGAGGAAGACAATGAAAGCGATTAACAAAGATATTGTCCGTGAATTAAAAAAATCACGCCTGCGCTTTTTTTATATTCTGGCGATTATTGCGCTCGGGACAGCCTTTTTTACCGGTCTTAAAGCCACGGCGCCCAGTATGAAGGAAACAGCTGTACAGTATTTTCAGGACAGCCGTCTGGCGGATCTTCATGTGCAGTCCGGGTATGGATTTAAACAGTCCGATATTGACGCTTTAAAGCAGGAGAAGGGAGCGGCGGATGCTGCCGGCTCCTATTCAATGGATGTGGTGACTAAATCCGGGGAACATAAGTTTGTAACGCGGATTATGTCATATCAGGGAACCGATGGGATGAACATTCCCGAGCTTCTCGAAGGACGCATGCCGGAAAACGAAAATGAATGCCTGCTGGAAAAACCGGTTAAAAACCATACCACAGTCGAAATCGGCGGCCAGATCGAAGTCACAGACGAATCGCAGACTGAAGACACGCTCAGCCACCTGACAACCCGGACCTTTACTGTAGTCGGTTATGTTCGGGATCCGCTTTATATTTCCATTGAGCGCGGCAGCACCAATGTCGGAAAAGGGACCCTCGATAATTATATTATCGTACTGGAAAGCTCGTTTAACTATGAACGCTATACAGATGCCTGGATTCTGTCGGATGCGACGGTAAGCGGTGTTTCTCCGTTTTCGGATGAATATGATACCGATATGGACACGCTGAAAGCGGAAACCGAAGCTACCGGAGACCGTCTCAATCAGGAACAGTACGCGGATATAAAAAAAGAAGCAGATCAGAAAATAAGTGATTCAGAAAAAGAACTTGCAGATGCGCAGGAAGAATTTGACACAGGTATTGCTGATGGTCAGGCGCAGCTGGACGATGCTCAGGAACAGCTGGACGCAGCTGCCGTAGAAATTGCGGATGCTCAGTCTTCTTACGATTCAGGAAAACAGAAGCTTGACGACAGTGAAGCCCAGTATGCGCAGGGTCTCTCAACATTACAGGATTCACAGTCTCAGCTGGATGCAAGTCTGAGTCAGCTGGAGGACGCGGAAAGCCAGTATCAGGCCGGAAAAGACAAGCTGGACGCTTCAGAAGATCAATATGCTCAGGGGCTGGCAGAATACCAGAGTCAGGCTGCAGCTGCGGAAGAAAAACTGCAGCAGGCCAGAGATGGCATCAGCCAGCTTGACGATGGGATCGCACAGGCGCAGTCGGGGATCGATCAGCTTAATGAGCAGAAACAGCAGATAGAAGACGGAATTACACAGCTCGAGGATGGAATCAGCCAGATAGAATCCGGGATCGCACAGCTTACTGCAGAGATTGATAAATGTCAGGCTGACATCGACGAGGTGGAAGCTGCTCTGGCAGCAGATCCGGGTTCACAGGAGCTGCAGGATCAGCTTGAGACACTCAAGACACAGAAAAGCAGCCTGGAGACACAGAAGCAGGAATCGGAAGATCAGAAACAAGCACTGGAAGGTCAGCTGGCGCAGGCGCAGGCACAGGCAGACCAGGTGCTTCCGGTTATTGAAGAAAATATAGCGACGACACAAAGCACCATCGATTCACTGACGGCGCAGCGCGATTCGCTTCAGCAGCAGCTCGATGCCGGGGAAGCAGAACTCGCAGCCGGGCAGGAAAAGCTTGACCAGAGCCGGGCTCAGCTCGACGCCGGATGGGCGGAGCTCAATGCCAGCCGGGAACAGCTTGACAGTGCCCGGGCTCAGTATAATGACGGGAAAGCACAGCTTGATGCCGGATGGGCAGAGCTTGCTTCCAGCCGGTCACAGCTCGATGCCGGATGGGCAGAACTCCAGAGTGGCAAAGAACAGCTGGATTCAGCCGTCAGTCAGTATCAGCAGAGTGTGGACGAACTCGAACAGGGTAAGGCAGAGCTTGCGGATCAGAAGGCGGAAGGCCAGATTAAACTGGATGATGCACAGAAGCAGATTGATGATGCAAAAAAACAGGTGTCCGATCTGACTGTCGCTAAGTTTTACGTCTATACCCGGGATGACAGTGCCGGGTATTCCGGATACGGAGAAGATGCCACCCGGATTGGCAATGTTGCCAATGTCTTTCCGCTGTTTTTCCTGCTGGTGGCGATGCTGGTTGCATTCTCAACCATGACAAGAATGGTTGAGGAAGAGCGGTCCGAAATAGGCTGTCTGATGGCACTTGGCTACAGCAGAATGCAGATTTTGAAAAAGTATATTGTCTATGCGGGGCTGGCTGCAATAATCGGCGGTATCGGAGGAACAGTATTCGGGATTTCATTTTTCCCGGAAGTCATTTTCTACGCCTATGGTCTGCTTTACAGCATGCCCTCGCTGGTTACCGTAATTCCATGGGACGCTGTACTTGGCAGTATGGCCGTGGCGCTGGCTTGCACCGTCGGGGCTGCGGCTGCAATCGCTCTGTATGAAATGCATGCTGTTCCCGCAGAGCTGATGCTGCCCAAGGCTCCCAAGCCGGGAAAACGGGTTTTTCTGGAACGGATCACGCCGCTCTGGAACAGGCTGAATTTCATTACCAAGATTTCGTCCCGGAATATCCTGCGATACAAAGCCAGGTTTTTTATGACGGTTCTTGGAATTGCGGGATGTACAGCGCTGATTCTGGCCGGCTTCGGGCTGCACGATTCGATCTTTTCGATCATCCCCTCGCAGTTCTCAAACATCCAGAAATTCGACGACACTGTCGTTTTTAAAGATGAAACGGATGCGGCAGGCAAACAGGATATTCTTTCGTATATGAAAAATGATGACCGGGTCTCCGGCGTGCTGCTGGCCAGTCAGCATCAAATGAATGCCAGAACTTCTGATACCCGGACCTCGGTTCAGACATACCTGGTGGTTCCGGAAAATCCGGATAAACTCACGGACTTTGTCAGCCTTCATCCGCGTAAGGACGACAACAACATCCTGCCCCTGGAATCAGAGGGAGCTGTCATCAATGAAAAAACATCCACGACGCTGGGAATCGGGATCGGTGACGAGATCACGGTGTACGATGACGACTCCAGCTTCACGGTACCGGTTACCGGGATCATGGAAAACTATCTTCAGAATTATGTGTATATGTCCCCGCAGGCGTATAAAGCGGCTACAGGGAAGGATGTGCAGTTCAATCTGGCTTATATGAACCTGACTCCGGACGGGCTGAATGATGAAAATACGCTGCTGGAAAAACTGACCGGCCGTGAGGAAATACTGACGGTAACGCCGACAGAGAATCTGGTTAACGCTTCGAATGATTCGCTTTCCAGCCTCAATCTGATTGTCGTGGTTATGGTTGTCAGTGCCGGGGCACTGGCCTTTATCGTGCTTTATAACCTGACCAATATCAATATTTCAGAACGAATCAGGGAAATAGCAACACTGAAGGTTCTGGGCTTTTATCCGAAAGAAACAGACCGTTATATCTTCAGGGAAAATGTGGCACTGTCCATTATCGGGATGCTGCTGGGACTGGTTCTGGGTGTGATGCTGCTCAATTTCATTATCCTCACTGTCGAGACGGATATTGTCATGTTCGGGCGCGATATATTCTGGCAGAGCTATATCTATGCCTGTGCGCTGACTATTCTGTTTACGTATATCGTCAATTATTCGATGGTTCCGGTGATTAACCGGGTCGATATGGTTGAAGCCTTGAAAAGTAATGAATAAAAAAACGCGTGTTTCTGGTTGGAAACACGCGTTTTTTATGATTCAGGGCAGAATCGGGACGTAATTGTCCGGAAGCTCATCAAAAAATACGATGCCCAGATAATCTCCGCCAATGTGCACAGTCAGGGCAGCACCTGCACCTTTACCGGGTATCATATAATCCCAGTCCCTGTGCTTTTTCTCAAACATCTGTACAGCCTTGTCTCTGTGCTCGGAAACCGGGGGAGCAATCAGTCCGATAATCTGTTCTTCATCGGGCGCAATTTTGGTTTCTGTACATTCGATCAGACGCTTGAACGCTTTCTTTTTTCCCCGGACCTTGTCAAACACCTGAATTTTCCCATCGACAAAGTAGAGAATCGGAACGATTTTAAGCATATCGCCGATGGTGGCAGCACTTTTACTGAGCCGCCCGCCTCTGGCCAGCCACTTGATATCGCCGACCAAAAAAAATATATTGATGTGATCCGCCAGGAAGCGCATGGATTGACAGATTTCATCAAAATCACGGTGCAGCCGGTCTAGCTTGAGCCCCTGCTGCAGAATCATGGCCATGCCTGCGGTCGCGCACAGGGAGTCGATCACGGCTATTTTCCGATCCGGATACTTTTCGCTGAGTTCCTCTGCAATCAGTGAAGCGGTCTGAAAGGTTCCGGAAAGGCCGGAAGAAAGCGTCAGGCAGATCACGTCATTTCCGCTGGCAGCGGCTTTTTCGAATTCCCGCTTATATGTCAGCGGGCGGACCTGTGCAGTTTTCGGAAAATCACCTGGATTTTTATCCACCATTCGAAGCAGTTTGTCAGCGCTGATATCAACGCCATCGTAGTATTCTTTGTCACCGACTGATATCGGGATTGGCAGTATTTCAATCTGATAATTGCTTTTAATTTCCGAACTCAGATCGCACATCGAGTCTGTCATAAAGATAATGCCCATTGTGTCCTCCGTTAATTGATCATTCGCGATTGAATGTGGTATTTATAATTCTATATAATAGTCTTATTTTAGTGTCAGTCGGGCAGGACGTCAAGATATTCAAAAAAACTTGATTTTATGATTGACAAACGATCATTGCTTTTATAGAATATATATTTTCTCTGAAGTATGTTATACTGGAATAAGCGAAATGAACTGAGGTAACTATATGTATCAAGTAGGAGATAAAATCGTTTATCCAATGCACGGCGCCGGTATTGTCAAGAAAATCGAAGAACTCGAAATTTTTGATACCGATCAGAAGTACTACCTGCTGGATATTGTCTCAGAAGGAATGGAAATTTTGATTCCGGTGGACAAAACCGACGAAATAGGTGTAAGAGGCATTGTGAAACCGGAAGAAATCGACGAAATGATTCAGTCGCTTTCCGGAGACATGGGTAAAATGAATACAAACTGGAGCAAGCGCTACCAGGACAATATGGAAATACTGAAATCAGGCGATCTGATGGAAGTTGCGGGAGTCGTCAAGAATCTGATCCTTCTGGACAGAACAAAAGGACTTTCTACCGGTGAAAAGAAAATGATGAGTTCGGCCAGGAATTTCCTGGTTTCAGAAATGGTGCTCGTCAAGGATATTTCCAAGGAAGAAGCTTTGAAAGTGATCGACGATGCTGTTGGCAGTGAAGCTGAGTAAATTAACGCTTCCGGTTTGTCTGCGAGTCTGCAGGCATACCGGAAGTTTTTTTTATTGCTGGAATCGAGCGTTATAACAGATTCCAGCTGCGCGCCAGGCGGATAGCCTCGATTTTCCCCTTAGCTCCCAGTTTTTTATAAGCAGAGGACAGCTGGGTTTTAACGGTGTTTTCCTGAACATGGAGGCAGGCTGCCACCTCTGCCCGGGATTTTCCGGCAGCAGTGAGGCGCAGGACTTCACATTCCCGGTTCGACAGACGGGGAGGCTGGCTTCCCGGATTTTTCGGAGCGACAGTCTCATAAGCTTTGCACTGCCTGCGCACCCGTTCCAGAAAAGCACTGTTAACGGAACCGCCTTTTTTTATTTTTGATAGCAGCGGCAGCAGAGCAGGATATTCTGCGAACGGGAGCAGAATATTGTCAGATTGGGCTTCAACCAGAGCTGTCTGCAACAGTTGAAGACCGTTTTCTGATCCGTAAGACGACTCCTGTGAGAGTGCGGCGATAATCAGACCGTACAGTCTGGCACTCTGGCAGACCTGCGGCAGTTTCTGCAGTTCCCCGCATATAACAGAAGCGCCTACAGGATTGCCTGTGGCATACATGGCGCGTGCTGAGTAGACCTGTGGAATGCCCAGACCTGCAGCCATGGCACTCTGATGTGAGCCATCAAGAAAATCAGGCGGGATTTCGTTTTTGCGGTAGAGAGTGGTATTAAAGAAGCATTCTGCCAGCTCGGTCACCTCTCGGAGCATGGTAACGGTCACTCTTTTTTCGTCCAGTGTTCCCGCCATCGTAGAAAGCAGTTCCCGGATATTATCCAGCTGCTGTGAAGCACCATCTGTATCGCCCAGATACAGAGCCCGGCGCATCAGTACGCTGTAGGCACTGGCCATGACAAAGGACTGACGCTTTTCCGCAGCCTCATGAACAGACTGTTCAGCCAGTACCCTGGCTTCCTGCATCTGACAGCGCATGAGCGCGGCTTCAGCCCGGATCAGCCGTTCGGAACCGTGTCCGAAGCCATCCGTAACCAGCTCGTAGGGGTTATTCTGACAGCGCTGGATTGTTTCATCGAGCGTTCCCGGGCTCATATATTCGGAATGCAGCAGCATGGGCAGACCAAAGGTAAAAGGATCGCTGGGGTCGAGTGTTTCCGAAGGCCTCCCGCCAAGCAGCTCAGTGGCTTTTTCCAGCGGTTCCTCATCTCCGTCAATATGGCCGAATCCGGTAACGCGGGAAATGACAATCAGTTCTCCGAGAATATTATTCCGGTACGGAGCTTCATGTGTTTCAAAATACTGCTGCATCCTGTCCAGCAGCCGTCTGCTGAACCGGATGTATCTTTTTTCACCCGAAAGCAGCAGGTAAAAACAGATCTGCAGATAAGGAAACGGATAAATCAGACAGGTGTCATCAGGCAGTTCCATAGCCATCCGGCATAAGGCGTCCATATCATAATAGTTTAAGCGGCGTGCGCCCGGCTTATTGTTGATGGAAAGAAATTCTTCGACACAGTCGGCTTTTCTGAACAGATCCACAGTATAGGGTGTATGGAAATCAGACTGAGACAGATACCACTGGCCGGCCCGCCGGTAGACGTTTTTCTGAATTTCGTCATTCGGACAGCGGGTTTTCAGCGCATTGCGCAGCAGCGGATGAAAATTGTACAGCCCGTTCTGATCACAGGTAATGAAGGCATTTTCACGCATTAGTGAGTCGATGAGCAGGCGCGCCCGCTTCGTATCGAGTGCATAGACAGCCAGTTCAATCGGAAAGTATTCGAAAGCCGACAGTCGGTACAGAATATTCCGGTCGGTTTCGGAAAGCGGGCGCAGAAGATTCTCTTCGAACAAAGCATTAATGTTATTGTCGAACCGTGTTTCTTTTCCAGAACGGAGTCCTTCGCTCATCAGGAAAATGGCTGAAACCCAGCCGCACGAGGTTTCCATCATCTCCGAAATTGCGCCGGGGTTCAGCTGCAGGCCGCGCATGTTGAGATAGCCGGTAGTTTCCTCCAGATTAAAATTGAGCGTATCGGCCTCGATGCAGCAGGCCATCTTCTTGGATTCCAGTGTGGCTGTACGAATATTCAGCCCCGAGCGGGATAGAATCATAATATGAAAGTCCGGAATATCTTCGAAGGCGATTGTTTCAATCAGACGGTGAACGGGACTGTCCTCCGGAAACATCTGATAATCGTCAATGCAGACAGTAAAGGGACTGCTGCAGTTTTCATGGATCAGATTAACGATTCGTGAGATAGACCAGGCGTCCTCAGGGAGACCGATCACTCGCAAGGCGATGGCTGTTTTGCTGTTTTGCGCTTCCATGGCTCTGCAGAGTTTATCCCAGAAAACATTGCCGTCGCCGTCTGTAAGTGTAATCCATATATAAGGAGTTCCCGTTTTTTTCAGATAGTCATCTGCTGCCGTGGTTTTGCCGCAGCCCGGACCTGCAGTAATCACACTCAGAGGAAATGCTGCTCCCGATGCAAGCAGTTTGTCGATGCGCGGTCTGTTATAAATTTTCCGGTCTTTCATGGCAGATTCTCCTGTGAATGTCTGAACCCGATATTCTGGTTCCTGGACGCGATGCTGTCCGGGACAGCACCTGCACGGTTCTGAGTCTGCATTCATTATAATGGTTTTCAGGCTGTGCGATAAGAGACAGATTAAGACTTTACGAGGATTTACAGTGATTTTCCCCGAAACAGGTGAAAATATCTGTGAATGAAAAAGATATCAAACGTTTACGCTTTGGTAATCATCATATTGTTGAATTAATGTTATAATACAGCCGTTAATATGTATATTCGATATGCACATCATATCGGATCATTAACAATTTTAAGAAAGGGGGTGAGAACATGCTGGAGAAAATTTTAAAATACGCGTTTGTCTTTATCGGCATTATACTGGCGATACCCACAACTCAATGGCTCCTCGGGAACTCGGATTTTCTGAATTATATCCCTGTGCATAACGAGGCTGTCGATTATATTGTGGTCATGGTTGTTTTTGCTATTATTTTCTTTTTATTATTTCCTCTTATCGCCAGATTTTTACGTTTTATTACCGGCAGAATGGAAGAAAATCTGGAAAATGTCAAAATATTTGATATCTGGATGTCCGTGATCGGACTGATTCTGGGCCTGTTACTGGCTATGTTAATCAGTACAGCCTTTTATCAGATTCCAATTGCCTGGGTCAGGCTGGTTCTCTCTATTCCAACGTATCTGCTGCTCGGCTATATGGGGATGCTTATTCCGTACAGACGGTCGGATGAACTCATGGCATTGTTCAATCGTTCAGGGCGTGACCGCTCTGACAGGGAAAAGGAGATTCCCTCCAAGAAATCGTATAAAAAGAAAGATTATACAGCTCCGAAACTGCTGGATACCAGCGTTATTATTGACGGACGCATCAGCGATCTGGTGAAAACCGGATTTCTGGAAGGAACACTGCTCATTCCGGTTTATGTACTGCATGAGCTGCAGACCATTTCCGATTCCGCAGACGATCTCAAGCGAAGCAAGGGACGCAGAGGGCTTGATATCATCAACCAGATGCAGCAGGAAAATGCCAATATCATAATTCTGGAAGAGGATTATGACGATATTTCAGAAGTGGATGCCAAGCTGGTAAAAATGGCCAAGGCTAAAAACTGGAAAATCGTAACCAACGATTTCAATCTGAACAAGGTGGCAACAGTCCAGGGTATCTCGGTACTGAACATTAACGATCTGTCGAACGCAGTCAAACCGGTAGTCCTTCCCGGCGAAGAAATGAAAGTCATGCTTATTAAAAGCGGCAAGGAACAGGATCAGGCGATCGGCTATCTGGAAGACGGGACTATGATCGTTGTTGAAAACGGACGGGATCAGATCGGACGTCAGGTCGATGTGGCAGTCACATCGGTTCTGCAGACATCGGCAGGGCGTATGATTTTTGCCAAACTGAAAAATGCGCCGAAAACCAGTTCAGTCAGACAGAATAATCGTCAGAGAGGATAGAACGGATATGGATAGCCGTCATGTTAAGCTGCCGCCGGAATTTCTGGAACGCATGCATGCGGAACTGGGAGATTCTTTTCAGGCGTTTGAAGCTTCTTACTCAGACTGTCCCCGTAAAGGAATCCGGGCGAATCTTTTAAAAACGAATCGTGAGGAGCTTCTGGACAAGCTCCCCGCGGATTTTCAGGCACAGCCGGTTCCATGGTGTTCTGAAGGACTGTATATTGACAGTAAAGCCCGTCCCGGGAAAAATCTGGGGTATTATACGGGTCTTTATTATCCGCAGGAACCGTCGGCTATGCTGCCTGCACAGGCACTGGCCCCGGAGAAGGGTGAACTGATTCTGGATCTCTGTGCTGCTCCGGGCGGTAAGAGCACCCAGATTGCCAGTCTGACCGGAGGCACTGGTACACTGGTTTCCAACGAACTGGTAAAATCACGTTCCGGAATTCTCGCTTCCAATATCGAGCGCATGGGAATCCCGAACGCTGTGATTCTCAACGAGTTTCCGGAGCGGCTTGTTCCGGCGTTTTATGAAAAGTTTGACCGTATTCTGACAGATGCACCCTGCAGCGGCGAAGGAATGTTCCGAAAGGATCCGGCTGTAGCCGGTGAATGGACCCCGGGTCGTCCGGCAGCCTGTGCGGCCAGACAGAAAAATATCCTGAAGACGGTGGACAAGCTGCTCAAACCCGGAGGAACTCTGGTGTATTCGACGTGTACGTTTGCGCCTGAAGAAAACGAAGAGATTGCCCGATATCTTGTTGAAAGCGGCCGCTATGTGCAGGAGCCGCTCTCGTTTGAAGGCATTGAACCGCAAATTGATCCGCTGACTGGAAATCCGGCAAAAGACGTTCATGTTTATCCGCATCTGGCGGAAGGAGAAGGCCATTATGTCGCCCGGTTTACCAAGACCGAAAGCTGCGGAGAGAAACCGTCCGGGAAGCGCAAGGCTCTTTCGCCCTGGAAGAATGCCTCAAAACGGGATCTGGCGGATTATGAAAAGTTCCGTACCGTTTTTATGCCGGATAAATTATTTGAAAATCTTCATATCCGCGACGATAAACTGTATGCACTTCCGGAACATATTCATTCCGATGTGCTTTCAGGCTTGAAGGTCATTAAACCCGGACTCGAGATCGGGTCGTTCAGAAAAGGACGGTTTGAACCCTCACATTCTCTGGCGATGGCGCTTAAGGCAGATGAAGTCAGCAACAGTGCAGAGCTTACGGAAGACGAGCTCTGGTGCTACCTGAGAGGGGAAGAGATTCGCCCCGCTGTACCGGTCGTAAACGGGTGGACACTTGTTTTGTATGACGGCTGTCCGGTCGGTTTTGGAAAGACCTCCAATGGTGTGATCAAAAACAAATACCCGAAGGGTCTGAGAATTTATAAAAAATAGCAGAAGCAGACAATTAATTACAGGCTTTGTTCTACAGGTTGATATCCTGGCGGATAAAGCCTGTTATTTTTTTATCTTTCTTTTCTTTTAACAGAAAGCGTTCTACAATATTTATAGATGAGTGTACAACGTTTACGAAAGATTAAATCAGGAGGAACCAATGAAACCAGAATTACTCGGCGAATACGGCTTGTTTATCGGCGGAAAATGGAAACCAGCAAGCGACGGCGCAACATTCACGGTCAAATCACCGTCTACCGGTGAAGAACTCTCCACTTGTGCACAGGCGACTAAGGACGATGTACAGGAAGCAGTGGACGCAGCATGGGAAGCTTTCGACAGCTGGAAAAAAACCACACCCGGCCAGCGTGCAGCAATCCTGAACAAGGTTGCTGATATCATCGACGAAAACACAGAACTTCTTGCAACAATAGAATCTATGGATAACGGTAAACCGATCCGTGAAACCATGGCAATCGATATTCCGCTTTCAGCCAAGCATTTCCGTTATTTCGCAGGTGCCATTCTTGCGGATGAAGGATCTGCCAGCGTTCTTGACGAACAGTTTCTTTCGATTATTCTGCATGAACCGATTGGTGTTGTCGGACAGATCGTTCCCTGGAACTTCCCGTTCCTGATGGCAGCGTGGAAACTGGCACCGGTTCTGGCAGCAGGCGACTGCACAGTCTTCAAACCGTCCAGTGATACTTCACTTTCAGTACTGGAACTGGCTCGTCTGGTTCAGGATGTTATTCCGGCAGGCGTCTTCAATGTCGTAACCGGTTCAGGCTCCAAGTGCGGACAGTATATGCTCGATAATCCGGGATTCACCAAACTGGCTTTCACAGGCTCTACAGAAGTCGGGAAGAATGTAGCCCTTGCCGCTGCTGACAAGCTCATTCCGGCAACACTGGAACTCGGTGGAAAATCCGCGAATATTTTCTTTGATGACTGTAACTGGGATCAGGCTATTGACGGTCTGCAGCTTGGTATCCTCTTTAATCAGGGCCAGGTATGCTGTGCCGGTTCACGAGTCTTTGTACAGGAAGATATCTACGATAAATTCATTGAAGCGGCTGTTAAAGCCTTTAACAGTGTAAAGGTCGGAATGCCGCTGGATCCGGAAACTCAGATGGGCTCTCAGATCAATCAGCGTCAGCTGGATAAGATTCTGAGCTATATCGATATTGCTAAAGAAGAAGGCGCAACCATTGCCTGCGGCGGCAAACGCCTGACAGAAGGTGCATTTGCAGACGGCTGCTTTATGGAACCGACGCTTATTACCGATGTCGGACCGGATTACAGAGTCTGCCAGGAAGAAATTTTCGGACCTGTTGCTGTCGTCATTAAGTTTAAGGACGAAGCAGATGTGGTCAAGATGGCGAATGACAGTGTCTATGGTCTGGGCGGTGCAGTCTGGACTCAGGATATTACCAAAGCCATCCGTGTAGCCCGTGCGATTGAAACAGGACGTATGTGGGTTAACACCTACAATCAGATTCCTGAAGGCGCACCATTCGGCGGTTATAAGAACAGTGGTATCGGCCGTGAAACACATAAGATCATGCTCGAACACTATTCACAGATCAAGAATATTATGATTAACCTGTCTGAAGCTCCGTCAGGATTCTATCTGCAGAAGTAACAGTAAAAAAAATGGAACCGCATTTCGATGCGGTTCCATTTTTTTATATTTCTCCGCGTTTGGCTTTACCCAGACGCTTGATTTCTGATTTTTTACCGTGCCGTTTTGTCAGCACCTGATAAAGCTGGTCATAGCCGATCTGTGCATCTGCAAGAAGAACAGCCAGATGGTAGAGCAGGTCGGATGCTTCCGAGGCAATTTCTTCCGGATCTTCATTCTTGGCGGCAATGACTGTTTCTGTCGCTTCTTCACCGACTTTTTTACAGATCTTATCTGTTCCTTCTGAGAGGAGATAGTTGGTATATGAGCCTTCTTCCGGATTTTCGATGCGGGCGTGAATTGTTTCTTCAATATCCCGCAGAATTTCACTGTTTCCGGTATCGTGTTCCGGGCTGCTCCAGAGTGTCCGGTAGAAACAGGAAGTATTGCCGGTATGGCAGGCAGGACCTGCAGGAATGACTTCCAGCAGCAGTGCATCTTCATCGCAGTCGTATTCCATGCGGACAGGAGTCAGAAAATTACCGGAGGTTTCACCCTTCGTCCAGAGCTCCTGACGGCTCCTTGACCAGAAGGTCGCATGTTTTCCTTCTAAAGTCATTTTCAGGGCCTCCTCGTTCATATATGCGAGAATCAGCACCTGTCTGGTGTAATAGTCCTGAACGATGCAGGGGATCAGCCCGTTTTCCTTATATTGCAGTTTTTCAAGTATCAGTTTCTGTTCGTCTGTCAATTTGTGCCTCCGGGTACACGCCGTACCGGGATTCCCCGTCCGGCCAGGTAGTTTTTCAGGTCAGGGATCGGAATTTCACCGTAGTGGAAAACCGAAGCAGCCAGGGCAGCATCAGCACCGGCTTCGAGGACATCTGCGAAATGAGACATTTCTCCGGCTCCTCCTGATGCAATAATCGGAATAGTCAGGCTCTGTGAAAGTCTGTGGTTGAGCTCAAGGTCAAATCCGTTTTTAACGCCGTCCGTATCGATCGAGTTAATGCAGATTTCTCCGGCTCCCAGCTCCTGGCCGCGGCGGGCCCATTCGAGGGCATCGATTCCGGTATTTTTCCGTCCGCCCATCACATAGACATCCCAGGAACCCTTGTTATTGCGCTTGGCATCGATGGACAGGACTACGCACTGACAGCCAAAGCGGCGGGCAGCTTCTGAAATCAGTTCCGGACTGGCTACTGCTGCCGAGTTCACGGAGACCTTGTCTGCGCCGGCCAGAAGTACTTTGCGGAAATCGTCCGGGGAGGAGATGCCCCCGCCGATGGTGAACGGAATACGGACCTTCTGTGCTACCTGTTCGACAATATCGATAAAGATCCCGCGCTGCTCGTGGGAAGCGGTGATATCGTAGAAGACCAGTTCATCCGCACCTTCTTCCGAATAACGCTTTCCGAGTTCGACCGGATCTGCAACATCCTGAATATCCTTGAATTTTTTGCCTTTGACGACCCGTCCGGCATCTACATCCAGACAGGGGATGATTCGTTTAGCGAGCATCCCGGTTCTCCTTCTGTTCCTTCAGATAGCCTTCGAGATCAATTTTACCTTCATAAACAGCTTTGCCGGTAATGGCACCGTAGAGTCCCATGTTTTCCAGATCACGCAGATTCTGTTCGCTGGCGACTCCGCCGCTGGCTATGACATTCATGTTTTTAAGACCGCGGTGCAGAATTTCCAGCATTTTCATGTTGGGGCCGGTGAGCATCCCGTCTTTGGAAATATCCGTGTAGACCAGTGTGGAAAGTCCCATGGCTTCGAGTCTGGAGGCCATTTCCAGGACTTCGATATCACTGGATTCGGTCCATCCTCTGGTGCAGACAATACTGTCCTTTGCATCGAGTGAAACAGCGACTTTTTCATCATAACGGCTGATCAGTGTTTCGATAAAATCCAGATCTTCGACAGCCTTGGTTCCAATAATAATACGGCTCACACCGGCATCGATATACCGTTTTGCTGTATCCAGATCGCGGATTCCGCCGCCAACCTCGATGGGAATATTGACAGTCTTTGCGATTTCTTCGATAACCGGCAGATTCTGAGGTGAGCCTTCGAAGGCTCCGTCAAGGTCAATAATATGGAGATATTCGGCGCCCTGTTTTTCGAATCGTTTTGCCATTTCCACAGGATTATCACTGTAGACAGTTTCGTCATTCTTTTTTCCCTGAATAAGCCGGACACATTTTCCGCCTTTCAGGTCTATAGCCGGTAATACAATCATGATATAAGCTCCTTGAGGTTATTCAGAAATACTGCGCCGGCTGCTGCACTCTTTTCAGGATGAAACTGGGTTCCGATCACATTGTCTTTGCGGACAACAGCCGGTACCCGCATGCCGTATTCGGCGTAGGCAAGTACATTTTCGTCAAAATTCTCCGGAACAGCGGCATAGGAATGAACAAAGTACACGTAATCCCCGGGGTGGATTCCCTTCATAAAGGGATCGTCCCGGTTAATGACCAGCTCGTTCCAGCCCATGTGCGGAATCTTGAGTCCTTCCGGCTGCATGAGTTCCACAGTTCCGGGAATATATCCCAGTCCCGCAGTGAGTCCGTCTTCAGAAGAACTGTCAAAGAGCATCTGCATGCCCAGGCAGATACCCTGGAAGATTTTACCTTTCCTGACATTGCGGTCAATAACATCGGTCAGGCCCGACTGGTTCAGCCGCTGCATGGCATCGCGAAAGGCGCCGACACCCGGCAGGATAATCCCGTCCGCATTGTCGATTACGTCCGGATCCGATGTAATCACACCGTTTATACCGGTATCCCGCAATGCAGTTTCCACGTTTTTCAGATTGCCGGCCCCGTAATCAATAATGGCAATGGTTTTTTCGGTTTTCATTCGATCACGCCTTTGGTGCTGGGGACGGTATCCATGCCTTCCTGGAGCTTTACGGCTTCGCGCAGAGTCCGTCCGAAGCCCTTGAAAACACCTTCGATGATATGATGTGCATTTTTCCCGTATTCGTTTTTGATATGAAGCGCAATTTTTGCATTTTCGGTAAACGCACCGAAAAATTCTTCAATCATTTCCGTTTCCATTTCACCGATGAATTCCCGTGTGACCGGAACATCATAGACGAGGGCGGAACGGCCTGAGATATCAACAGCGATCCGGGCCAGTGATTCATCCATGGGTGTCAGGGAAAAGGCATAGCGGGTAATACCGCGCTTGTCTCCGAGCGCTTCGTAGAACACCCGGCCCAGGCAGATTCCCACGTCTTCGATGGCATGATGATTATCTGCATTGTCTCCTTCGGCGTGAACCGTCAGATCGAACATGCCGTGAGCCGCGAAGAGCTCAAGCATATGGTCGAAAAAGCCCACACCGGTGTCGATATCGGTTTTACCGCTGCCGTCCAGGTCAATGGAGACGGTGACGTCAGTTTCCGCAGTCGTGCGTGAGGTAGATGCTTTTCTGGTCATTTGTTTTCTCCGTACAGTGCTTCGACAGCCCGGCGGACATTTCCGTTTTCAACCGGAGTTCCGATGGTCAGTCTGAACGCATCATCTTGTTTAAAATATTTGGTCAGCACGCCAAAGTCCAGAAAACTCTGCTGGAGCTCAGGCGCGTCTTTCGTCTGAAAATAAATAAAATTGGCGGATGAAGGACGAACCCTCAGTTTAGAATATCCGGAAAGAAAGACTTCCATTTTTTTTCGTTCTTCAATGATTTCCGGGACCTTTGCCAGAACTGTATCTGCATTTTCGAGAACCGTGCGCGCCGCAATCTGAGTCAGGGCATTTAAATTATAGGGTCCCTTGACCTTGAACATGGCGTTTATGATTTCCGGATCCGCGACAGCCCAGCCGCAGCGGGCGGAAGGCAGGCGGAACGCTTTGGAAAGTGTACGCAGAACCACCAGATTGTCCCAGTCCTGAGTCATGCGCATCAGCGATTCATCCGCAAAATCGACATAAGCTTCATCAAGAACGATCAGTGACGGGGTTTCCGTGAGCAGTCTGACAATATCCTGTTCCGGAATCCGGTAGCCGGTCGGATTATTGGGTGAGCACAGATAAACGATTTTTGCACAGTTGTCGCATGCGGCCTCGATCAGCCCCCGGGTATCGACCTTGCCGTCTTCCGTATCCGGAACGCCGATAAAGGAACCATCGGCGATCTGTGTCCAGACGTCGTACATCGAGAATCCGGGCTTGTGGGTGACCACGGTATCATTGGGGCCAACGAAGGTTTCGGTGAGAATCATCAGAATTTCGTCGAGTCCGCTGCCGCAGATGATCTTTTCCGGCGGCACCTTGCAGAAATCGGCGGCGGCCTGCGTGAGGTCGGCTGCAACAGGATCCGGATAGCGGTTAAAATCCATTGTGCGGATCTGATCTGCAATCAGATCGGCGATTTCCTGAGGAAGATTATAAGGGTTTTCGTTCGCATTGAGAAGGGCAGCTGCGCTCTGGGGCTCGGGTTTGTATGCATCCAGTGATTCAATATTGCGTCTGATATAATTACGCATCAGTCTTCCAGTCTCCTTTCGACGGATCGGGCATGGGCATCCAGACCTTCGGATTTAGCGAAAGCTGCAATCTGCCTGCCTTCGTTTTTAATGGCCGCTTCGTCATAGCGCAGGATAGAAGTACGTTTCATAAAGTCGTACACGCCCAGCGGTGATGAAAAACGGGCTGTACCCGAAGTCGGCAGGGTGTGATTGGGTCCGGCAAAGTAATCGCCTGCCGGTTCCGGAGTGTATTCTCCGATAAAGACGGCACCGGCGTTTTGCACGTTGTCCAGATACTGTTCCGGATTTTCGAGTACCAGCTCCAGATGTTCAGGAGCCACTGCATTGGCCAGCTCAAAGGCCTGATCTGTATTGTCGGCGGTAAAGATGAAACCAAAGTCGTGTACAGACTTCGATGCGATCTCGCTTCTGGAGATATCCTGTTTAAGCTGGCGTTCGATTTCGTCAATGACCAGCTGCGGGAGTTCCGCATCCAGCGAAATCAGAATAGGCATGGCCATTTCATCGTGTTCTGCCTGAGCCAGAAGATCCGCTGCAATCCAGGCCGGATTAGCGGTCTGATCCGCGATGACCAGTACTTCTGAAGGGCCTGCGATCATATCGATGGCAACTTTTCCGAAGACTTCGCGTTTGGCCGTAGCAACAAAGATGTTTCCGGGACCTGTAATTTTATCCACAGGTGCGATGCTTTCGGTTCCGTACGCCAGGGCTGCGATTGCCTGGGCGCCGCCGCATTTATAGATTTCGTCTGCACCGGCAATGCTGGCTGCTGCCAGGATATTCGGGTTGATTTTTCCGTTTTTGCCAGGAGGGGTCACCATCGCGATTGACTGAACGCCTGCCACCTTAGCGGGTATTGCATTCATAAGCACAGTGGACGGATAGGCGGCTTTGCCACCCGGAACATAAAGACCGACTCTTCCGATGGGGGTGATTTTCTGTCCCAGTGTTACGCCGGGACGAGCCTGATAGGTCCATGTTTCTTCGAGCTGGTGTTCATGGAAACTGCGGATATTGTCGGCAGCATTCTGGTAAACTGCAAGCAGCTCGGGACCGACCGCATCTCTTGCTTCTTCAATTTCTTCCGGAGTGACCCGCAGTGTTTCGATTTCCGCTCCATCGAATTTTCTGGTGTAGTCCATCAGGGCTGCATCGCCGTTTTTCCTGACATTCCTGATAATTTCCGAGACGACAGCTCCGACGCCTTCGCCGGGATCTCCTTCACGTTTAAGGATGCTGTCAAGATTGCTTATGGCTTCGTGATAACTGTAAATTTTCATAATAACCTCGATTCCGGCCGTTCTGCCGGATACTGACAAAGCTCAGGCTGTCTGCAGCCGGGACCCTGGTCATTCCGGCCGGGTCCAGCCTGTTTTCCTGAACAGCAGCTGTTTCCAGTCCGGGATAAGGGCTGCCCGCAGCTGTTTTCTATTCTGATTCCTGCGATTTTTCAAAAGCTTCGATAATGGGCATGATAGCATCGTTTTTGGTTTTCAGACTGACCTGGTTCACGATGAGACGGGAGCTGATTTCGCAGATGGTGTGGAGAACATCGAGTCCGTTTTCGCGGAGCGTGTCTCCTGTTTCCACGATATCCACAATCACATCGGAAAGCCCCAGTACCGGAGCCAGTTCCACAGACCCGTTAATTTCAATGAGGTCTGCCGGCTGGTCAATGCTGTCAAAATACTGCTTGGCAATATTGATATATTTTGAACCGACGGTCAGTTTTCTGTCGTAGCTGAAGGTCGTACCGGGATAACCGGCTACGCACATACGGCAGCGGCCGATATCCAGATTGAGAATTTCATATACTCTTGCCGGATGTTCCATCAGGACATCCTTGCCCACAATGCCGATATCCGCGGTGCCCTTTTCTACATAGGTGGGGACGTCCGGGGATTTCACCAGAAAGAAGGCGATGGCACCGGTGCTGTCCTCAAAGACCAGCTTGCGGCTTTTCGGCGTGTAATCAGGGAAATGATATCCTACGTCTTCAAGCAGCTTGATGGCGACCTTGGCTACACGGCCTTTGGCTAAGGCCAGACGGACTTGAGATGGTTTATCAGTCATGCCTGTTCTCCTTCCGCTTTTTCCGATACTGTCTTATTATCTGCAGCTGCCGCTTGTTCTGTTACAGCAGTGAATCCGGTATCAGGCTGCCACAGGAACAGGCCGTTTCTGAGCAAGAAGATATCCGCATTGCCATAGTGAGGATTCTTCAGTATTTTACGGACCCAGGCTTCGGGTTCGTCGTTACGCAGAGCGAACATTTCAGCGGACCCGGTTTTCCGTTTTTCTTTGCAGAACCGGTAGGCTTCCGTTTTTTCTGCCGGATCGTAAATCAGTACGCTCTTGGAGTGGTCCTGTTCGGGGATGATGTTGTTTTTCTGGAGGTAATCCATCAGCCGCAGCAGGTCTATGCCAAAGCCGCAGGCGGGTCTGTCAATTCCGAAACGGGCACTCATGGTATCGTAACGTCCGCCGCTGATGACCGGTTCTCCGTAGCTTTCAATATAGCCTTTGAAAATCATCCCGGAGTAGTAGTTCATGTTGTTGGTAAAGCCCAGGTCAAACTGAACGTAATGGGCCAGTCCCAGGTCTTCAAGATGTGAGTAGACCGCAGTCAGATTGTCCACGGCTTCCAGCATTTCCGGATTGACGGAGAGCTCGCGCATTTTTCTGAAGATCCGTTCCGGTTCCCCGTAAAGGCGGGGCAGCGTGCGGATGATTTTTTTGTAGTTTTCCGGAATATCTGTTTTTTTCAGGAATTCCTGAATATCGCCCAGATTCTTGTTTTCAATATAACGGAACAGGCGGTTCTGCTGTTCCGGCTCCAGATTGAGTTCCCGGAGCATCTCGTTTATGAATCCGACATGGCCGAGATCAATATGGATATCTTCAACGCCTGCCAGACGCAGCGACATGATTGCCAGGGCAATGACTTCGCCGTCACATTCAGGGGCGCTGTTTCCGAAGTATTCGATTCCGGTCTGCGTGGTTTCCTTCTTCTGAATTTCAGGAGCTGAGAAATCACGGTATATATTGGTCAGATAGGAAAATTTGACAATTTCTTCGGGATCATGATGGTTGATGGCCGCCATCCTTGCAATGGGCAGGGTGGCATCCGGTTTCAGAGCCAGCACTTTCCCTGTGCTTGAAACCAGTTTGAAAAGGTCATCGCTGTTAATCGAGTCCTCGTTTGCATAAAAGTCATAGGTTTCGAATGTCGGTGTATTAACCTGACAGTAGCCAAAATCGGCATACAGACCGGAGAGCTTGTTTTCAATAAATTTAAGCCGTCCGAATCCCTGATACTGTATATTTTCGAAACCGTCTATTGTATAATTCGCCAGCATGGTTTCCTCGTATTTCCGGTTTTTTAAGCCGTTTGATTTATCACGTTAAAACAGTAAAGTGAGCATTTATTTTATCACTTTCAGACTATGCTCTCAAGCGATCTGATTCTGTTCTCTATTTTAGCATAACAGCCTGATACCTGAACCGGGCAGGAACACGCCGGAACTGTTAAAATAGGATCATAAAGGATAAACAACAGCAATAGAATTTCAATCAAGAGGATAACCATGGACGCTTACATGCTTGACAGTTTTATCGGGATTTTTACGACGGTTGTTCTGATCATAGCGGTGGCACTGGCTGTAGTTGTCGTTATATTATTTAAGAACCGTCAGCAGCTGGAAGAAAAAGAAAAAGAAAGAGACAATGACCGGCATATCAGAGACATGATGCTGGACAGTGTTTCGGAATTCGTTATGGTTTTTGACCAGAAGCTGGATATCCTCTGGATTAATGAACCAGGGGCTGCTTTTCTGATGAAACCCAGTGAAAAAATAATCGGAAGCAACCTTCATCGTATTCCGGTTATTTTTGAAAAAGAAGGATTGGAGAAGAATCTTCGTGAAGCGCTGAAAAAGCGCCGGATTTATACGGATACCCTTGACCTGATCCAGGGTGCTTCCCGGATTCCGCATCATGTGACCATTCAGCGTTATCTATCGGGTGACAGGGAAGTATTTCTTTTCACAGCCTCAAATATCAGAAAAGAGATTGAAGAAGATTCATTCCGGAAGGGCCAGCGGGAAAAAATCACAGAGATTGAAAGTCTCGGGAAACTCGGTTACTGGGAACTGTCCAACGAATCCAGACAGGTCACCTGGTCCCGCGGACTCTATACGATTCTCGGCTATGATCTCAATTCGATCAGGCCAAACCTTGATTTTATGTACAGAATGGTACTGCCGGAGGATCAGAATGCAAGCAACCGCGCCTTTGTGGCAGCTTTTCAGGATCAGAAGCCGGTAGACCAGATGCTCAGGATCAGAAACAATCAGGGAGAAGAACTCAGAATTATCCTCCGCATCCGTCATTCCTTTGACCGGGAAAACAATCTGGTCTCGACAATGGGTTTCATGCAGGATATTACCGAGGTTATTTCGCTGGAAAACAGCCTCAGCTATGAACGGAATCTCTCCAAGGCCATTCTGGACCATTCGGATATCCTGGTGTTTGTAACAGACAGCTCCGGAGCGATTGTCCTGGTCAATTCCTACCTGCAGAAGCTGGTGGGCCTGGACGAAAAGGAACTGATTGGTAAGCAGGCAGAGGATTATTTTGGCGGAGTTACCCGCGAAAGCATGAACCGCTTCTTAAAAAACGCATTATTTTGAAGGAATGATTGAAATGCCGGACACACAGTTCGGAGACCGTTTTGTCCGCTGGAGCCTTTCCCGGTTTTCCACCCTCAACGGCAATGAACTGATGATTTGTGTCGGTATTGACCTGACACAGAGTGAGATATCCAGAAAACGGCTGGAATACAAAGCAAACTTTATACAGGAAACAAAACTGCCTAACAAACAGAAGTTTTCTGCGGAAATCTCCAGATATTTTACCAAAAACAAATATCGAGAAGACAGGACCATGGTCCTTGCCAATGTACTTATCCGCAATGCTGCGGATATAAGCTGTATTAATGGACGAGATACGGCAGTCAAGCTTATTTCAACAGAGGCCTCCCGGCTTAAACGGTCTCTGGGCCCTGATATTCTGTTGGGGCACGATGGAGCAGACATGTTTTCGGTCTTTTTACCGAACCGGACGCAGCAGGAAGTGGACAGCATTACAGAACAGGTAGCCAGTGATCTTGCAGAATCCGTCAGGATCCGGGGCAGAGATTATGATCCCCGGGTTTTTATCGGGTATTCCTGTTATCCGGGAGAAGCCAGAACGCTGGCACAGCTGGTGCATAATGCAGACAGTGCTGTCGGAGAAGCCGCCAGAAGCGGGAGGAAGATTGTCAAATACACAAAACAGGAAAAAGAACAGACGGAGGTAGTCAGTGAGTGTCAATAAAACAGGAGATACCCGACTCGCCGAAAAAATAAAAGAAGCAGAAACATCAAAGACAGCAGCAAAAGCGGAAGCAGCAGCAAAAGCGGAAGCAACACCAAAAGCGGAAGCAACACCAGAAGCGGAAGCAACACCAGAAGCGGAAGTAACACCAGAAGCGGAAGCAACACCAGAAGCGGAAGCAACACCAAAAGCGGAAGTAACACCAAAAGCAGAAGCATCAGCAGCAGAAGCATCAGCAGAAAAAGCAGAAACAACAGCGGAAGAAACTACAGAGAAAACAACAGTAATAGCAGGACTCAATGAAATGAGTTTTGAAAAAGCCAGAAAAAGTCTGATCTCTGCAGAAGAAGCGGAAAAAAAGAAAAAAACAGTTTTGCAGGCAGCCATTCCGGACACAGAATCTACGGAAACAGAGACGTCCGATGTTTTCATAGAACTGGATATTCATGAAAAACTGGAGTACCTTTTTACAGTTTTTGAAAAGCAGGGGAAAGAACTCTATGTCGTCGGAGGAGCAGTGCGTGATATGCTCCTCGGAGGGAAGCCCACGGACTGGGATTTGACAACGGACGCGCTTCCGGAGGAGATGGAACAGTGGTTCGACCATACCATTCATGTGGGAAAACGTTACGGGACTGTCAGTGTGGATCTGGGCGGCGAAATTTTCCAGATTACCACCTACCGGAATGACGGCGGCTATTCAGATGGCCGCAGGCCGGATTCTGTCAGCTTTGCTTCCACAATCGGGGAAGATATCAAGCGCCGTGATTTCACCGTGAATGCGCTTTATATGGACCGGTGGGGAAGTGTTTTTGACCGCTGCGGCGGACTGGAGGACCTGGAAAGAGGGTTTATCCGTACCGTCGGAGATCCCAGCCGCCGTTTTGCGGAGGATCGTCTCAGAACCTGGCGCTGTGTCAGGCTGGCAGCTGAAAAAGGCTTTGAACTGGATCCGAAAACCAGAATGAGTCTGGACTTTGATCCCGATACCAGTCAGGTTTCTCCGGAACGGCTCCAGACAGAACTGATCCGTATCCTGATGGCGAAAAAGGTAAACTGGGGCGGCTACCTGCTGGTCCGGACTGGACTTTATAAATCACTGTTGAAACGGCTGCTTCCGGACCAGCATTTTCCTCCGGAAGACATCCTGCTGGACTGTTTTTCCCGCTGTATGTATCTGCCTGAAAACAGTGAAATCCGGCTGATGTCACTGACTGTGTGGATGTCCGCGGAACAGAGGAAAAACTTCCTGCAGGGCCTGCGCTTTCCGGGAAAGGTGATTGCCCGTCTGTCGAAGATGGCAGAGTTTCTTGATGTTACAGTCGATTCAGGGAGTATTCCCTTTAAATCAGCTGCCGCGGCACTGGGTATTGAGGGGATGGATCTGTTAAGTACTCTCCAGGAAGAGCTGGGTGCAGAACGCGACGATCCGGATATGATTTCGGCGGCCCAGCGGGGACGTTACAAGATCAGGGAGATTTATGCAAACGGGGAACCGCTTCATTTGAGTGAGCTCAACATGTCGGGTTCCATTGTAAAAAAATACGGCTATGACTACGCGGAAATCGGAGAAGTGCTCCGGTATCTGCTCTTCTGTGTTTACGAAAAGCCTTCCCTGAATACAAGGGAAGCGCTGACGGAATTATTATTTGAGATGGGAAACAAGTATGCGACAGACAGAACAGGCAACAGTCCTGACTCCTTACAGGGAGGGACAGACGCAGCTGAGTCAGAAGCTGACATCACCAAACGTCATAAACGGGATTCTCAATGAGAATGACCTTCATTTTTCCAAACAGTTCGGACAGAATTTTCTGACAGACGAAAATATTGTCACTAAAATAGCTGAGGCAGCGGATATCGGACCGGAAGACACCGTCTTCGAAGTCGGTCCCGGCATCGGCACCCTGACCAGGGAACTGGCAGCCAGAGCCGGACAGGTTTACACTGTGGAAATCGACAAAAAGCTGATTCCGGTCCTGATGCAGACATTGTCGGATCTCCCTAATGTGGGGCTGATCAACCAGGATATTCTCAAACTGGATTTTGAATCGCTGCTTGGCGATGAAGAAAATATAAAAATTGCTGCCAATCTTCCCTACTACATCACGACTCCCGTGATTATGGGATTTCTGGAATCGGACATTCCCTTTTCACATATGACCTTTCTGGTTCAGAAAGAGGTTGGTGAGCGGCTGTGTGCAAAACCGGGAACCAAGGCTTATGGCGCGCTTTCCATTGCGGCTCAGTATTATGCGGATATCTCTGTGGAATTTAATGTACCGGCTTCTGTTTTTATGCCCAGGCCCAAGGTCGATTCGGTCGTAATCTCGCTTTCCAGAAAAGAAAAAGAAGGACCGGAACACCGGACGGACAAGAAACTGTTCCTGAAAATAGTTAAGGCAGGATTTGCCAACAGGCGGAAAACACTGATTAATTCACTGTCACAGAATTCAGGCTTTCCCAAAGAACAGCTTCTCAGTGCTCTGGACAAGGCCGGAATCGCGCCCGGAATCCGTGCAGAAAAACTGACGGCGGGGGATTTCGCCAGACTGACAGATGCACTGCTGGAAACAGTACAGGAAGATCAGGCGTGAAGCAGACGGATTACTAAAACGGACAAAAGGGAGGGAAGATATGAAAATCGCGGTTGTGGGCAGTATCAATATGGACCAGACTGTGATGGCCTCGCGGATTCCGCATGCCGGCGAAACGGTAACCGGTACCGGGCTCAAATATGTTCCGGGCGGTAAGGGAGCCAATCAGGCCGTGGCAATGGCCAGACTCGGTGCGGATGTGGAAATGTTCGGATGTGTCGGGGACGACAATGCGGGCCGTGAGCTGACGGATAATCTCAGAAACAACGGTGTGGGGACATCCCGGATCGGGAGAGTGCAGGATCAGCCTACGGGAATGGCTGTGATCACTGTTGCTGAAGGTGACAATACTATTGTAATTATCGCAGGTGCCAACAGTGAGGTTACGGTGGACTATATCAGGAGTGTGCAGGATGCTCTCCTGGAAGCGGGGATGGTACTGCTCCAGCATGAGATTCCGCAGAAAACAATTGATTATGTGATCTGCCTGTGCAGTGAACACGGAATTACGGTGATGCTCAATCCGGCTCCGGCAAGACCGGTCAGCAGTGAAATGATGGATAAAATCAGCTTTCTGACACCCAACGAGCATGAAGCAGCGGTGATTTTCGGTGAAGAAAGAGAATTTTCCGGTCTCCTCCAGGAGTTTCCCGGAAAGCTTATCATTACGCAGGGAAGCGCCGGAGTGGATGCCTGTACAGAAGATGGAAAACTCATCCATGTTCCGGCCCGTCACAGTCATGTAGTAGACACAACCGGCGCGGGTGACACCATGGTCGGCGCTTTTGCGGTCCGTATTTCAGAAGGGGCAGGACTTGAAGAAGCTCTGCGTTTTGCCAATACGGCAGCAGGCCTTTCAGTAGAAAAGGCCGGGGCTCAGGGTGGAATGCCTTCACGTGCACAGGTCGAAAAGGCTGTGGAAGAACAGGATTAAAGCCTGCTCCGTACAGTCAGTACTGTCAGCACTCTCAGAGTATTAACGGGCCTGTGTCAGAAAACCGGAGATCGCTTCCAGTGCTTTCGTCTGATCAGTTCCGTCACAATAAACAGTGATGGTTTCACCCTGTTTGACACCCAGTGCCAGCAGGGAAGTCAGGTGCCGGCAGCTGGCCGATTCTGTACCTTTCCGGAGAAAAGAATCGCTTTCGAAGTTCTGGGCCAGAACCTTGAGCTGGGCTGCCTTGAGGGCATGGAGTCCGCCCGCATTTTTAATCGTAATACGCTTAGTCAGCATTCTTGTTCCTTTTATCTGAATAAACCACGGAAGCCGTCAGGCGGTTTTCCGGCCGGGATCATTGATGTTTCGGGCAGCATCCGGGCTGCCCGGACATCGTGTGAATGGTCTTTATTGTCATCCGCGTATTTCCGATTCTGTCTGCGGTTTTTCAGGTTTCCGGTACAGGGAATGCTTCTGTGTTATTGATCAAAAACCGGTCTTTCCGCTATAAAGTAGTGAAGAATATCCTGGTAGGAATCCATTTTGGAAATACGTTTTATAATTTCTGCATTTTCTGCAATCAGAATAATTTCATCATACAATTTCACCAGCGTCGTGTCTTCTTCTGCTTCCCTCGGAAGGCCGGACAGAATCACCAGACGCAATTCCCGGCAACCCTCGTCATTGCAGCCCTCCGGCAGCAGGCCAATCGCAGCGCAGGGGCTTTTGCCCTGCAGATGCCAGGTGTGAGGGAAAGCTACACTTTCACTGAACCGCGTCGGAGCTGATGCTTCACGTTCAAGCAGACGCTGGCTGAAGTCTTTATCCACCAGCCCCTGGTCAACCAGTCGCCTGCTCATGGTTTCGAGTATGCTCTGATAAGGCGTTTTGCTGTCAAAGACAAAGACCCTGGAATCATCGATAAGCGAGAGCAGGACTGAATGGCTGCCGTGCCGGATGGGGATATCCAGCTGATTAACATAGCGGACCCGTTCGATCCGCTGCCTGAGCAGTTTTTCGTCGAATACTTCATCAAGCTCGATCATGGGTATTCTTGATTCAGTACAGTTATGGTCGGTCGTAATCAGCAGATCGTAGTTTTCAATATCGTCCAGACTGTCCTGCCGGTCCGGGCGGATGTCGACGATTGTATCTTCATCAAACAGCTTTTTCAGCTGGTAGGCGATCAGCCGCTGCGCCGCGCCTCCGCTGTGATGAATGACCAGCACCTTGAATTTCTTCCGGTGCAGCCGGCGCTGCTCCTGTATAAAGACTTCAAAATAAGAGGCCAGATAGCCTGTTTCATCAGTGCTGACGGTAAATCCGGTACGGGTTTTGATGATTTCGGCAGCACGGGAAGCCATTTTCCAGGCCAGTCCGAACTTGTCTTTCATTTCTTCTTTTACCGGATTTTCCAGGTGAAGGCCGTATTGCAGCCTGTTGCGCAGAAAATAGAGATGGTAGATAAATTCATCAAGCAGCTCAGTGAATTGAAAGCTCAAATCCATTTCGTCCTTGATGGTGTCAATGATTTCCTGTACCAGCTCGATAATTTCTTCATCAATTTCGATGAAGTTTTCAATACCGGACCAGTCCACCGGGGTCCGCATGCCTGACAGGGGGATGGTCAGGAAAATGCGTTCTTCCGGAGGCAGGACGGTGCCAAGGCTTTCAGAAATCTGATCGGCCAGTTCGTCAGCCAGCCGGTAAAGTCCATTATGTTTCAAATCGAAATAACGGGGGTGAGGAAAGTGGACGGGATATCCGTTGAGATAGCGGTCCAGAGAGACCGTCAGATACCGGCCGAGAGAATCCGCGGTACTGCTTTCCAGTCCGTACCGGTCGACGAGATCTTCAAACAGGTTCCAGATATCCTTGTCCAGAATATCTCTGCTGTAGATAAGCTCGTAGTTGTTTTCCAGGATAAACCGGCGGATCTCGAACTCTTCGCCCTTGAGCGTCAGCCCGGTATTCGGTTTACCCACAATTTTAATGTCATATTCCCCAAAAATGCTTTTGAGCCGTTTTAAATCACCCACGAGGGTGGAACGGCTAACATCCATATCGAATGCAATGTCATCAATCAGGCAGGGATCATCGGTGTTCATCAGCAGGTCGGCGATATAGGAGATCCGGATTTGGGGATTGTCAAAGTCACGGATCGGTTTTGTAATCTCGTCGCGGATTTTTATAAAGGTCGGAATGTCAAACAGTAAAAGTCTGTATTCACCCTTGGAGAGATCGATGAGCGCGCTTCCGGCCAGCTGTTTGTTAAGCTGGGTCACTTCGTTGGCGATTGTTTTGCTGCTGACGTTGAGCTTGCGGCTCAGCTGTTCGGCATTAAACACCAGTTTGCGTTCCATCATCTGGAGTATTTTTGCGGATCTTGTTTCGGTATCAAACCATCTCATGTCATGCCTCACAATTCGCCCGTTCTTTCGATACTTATCAGTATAGAAGGAGAATGGACAATAATTAATACAGTGTTTTTCTGAAAAAAAGAAAACATGTACTCTAATGAAAAAGAAATCAAATATTTCTTATGAATGAATTTTCACAGTGTAATAAATGATCGAAATGTTGATCTCGTAATTCTCTTTGAATCGTTTTGATGTCGTTATGTTATCTTCCCTGATTTGCTGTTTTCAATTGCTTAATTAGGATTTTTTTATCATTATTTCTTCGATGAAAATAATGAAAAACCGTTGAAAATTGCAGAAAAGTTTATCTGAATTTTATCATAAACGGCCTGTAGTTTATTTTTACATGCTGTCGTTTTCACAACACCTTTTCTTAACTAAGACTCAATTCCCATACGCATGAAAGTGCTATAATGATGCCGTTAAAGTATAAGCTGGAGCAGTGTATGAAAACAGTTATAAAAGAAAATCGAATGATAATTTTTTATCTGTCAGGTCTGTTTGTTCTGATGGCTGCTTACGCTGCGATTCAGCCGCAGGGAAGCGGACCCGACGAAAATATGAAGTATCTGGTCTGTCAGTATATTTACGAACATAAATCGCTTCCTGTTGGTACGAATCCGGCTGTCCTCAGTCCGCGATGGGGTACCTCATATGCGTTTACGCCATATCTGGCTTACGTCTTATGTGCCTTTAATATGACGATCGCATCATTTTTCAGTAACAGTCCCGATGTGCTGTATCTGGCAGCACGTTTTCAGAGTGCGGCAGCAATGACAGCAGCAGCTTTTTTCGTCTGGAAAATAAGCCGTGAGCTGTTCGATAAAAAGTCCGTACAATGGCTGTTTACGGCGGCTTGTACTCTGGAACCTGAAATTCTGTTTACCGGGACCTATATTAACAGTGATTCGCTGGCCTGCATGTCGGTTGCCATGATTATCTATGCCTGGATTATCGGGTGGAAACGGCGCTGGGACACGAAATCATGTCTGGTACTGGCTCTGGGGATCGGCATCTGTGCCCAGTCTTATTACGATGCATTCGGATATATTCTGACCAGCCTGATTTTCTTTTTCGTCAGCTGTGTCTATTTTGTCAGGCATCCGGCAGCTCATCCCGGGGCTCCGCAGCTGCTTCCTTCAGGACAGACTTCACTGTTTTCCGGTTTCCGGCAGTCACTTATAACCGGAAATAATCCGGTCAGGGACAGAAAAGGGATATTCAAAAAAGCAGGATTGATTTCCGGATGTTCGTTTCTGCTGGCCGGCTGGTGGTATATTCGCAACTTCTTACTGTATGACGGCGATTTTCTGGGGCTCAAAGCTTCTGCAGTCTGTGCCCAGGCTAATGCTCTTGATAAATGGAAACCATCCAATCTCAAAACACCGATTAACTGCGGGGAATCACTGTGGAGTATGATTACAACCCGGCAGTGGATTGAAAAAACGGCGCTCAGCTTTTTCGGATTATTCGAGAAATACCTGAAGCTGCCGACCTTCACCTATTGGATCTTTCTCTGGCTGTTTATTCTGGGGCTGGCCTGCTACCTGATATTCCGGGAAAGAGCGCCGTTCACCAGAGAGGAATCCTATGAGCGCAGACTGCTGTGTTCCGTTTTTGTGTTGAACATTATCATCACTGTCGGACTCAGCATGTACTACTCTTACACTTACGATTTCCAGCCGCAGGGGCGTTATCTGCTGCCGTCGCTGATCCCGATTGTATTTTTTGCGGTCTCGGGCTGGAACAGACTGCTGGAACTGATCAAGGACAATCGAAGACGCGAACTTGCCTTCTGTTCTCTATATGGATGGTATGGTCTGGCCGCCATTGTACCCTATATGATGCTGGTCAAGATCATCTGATTTCCGTATCCGTTTCATCCTGATTTGTTTAAAACAGGAAATCGTAGATCCGGACAAAAATAAACAGGAAAAACGAAAACCGGCGGACCCGTCTGTTTCCGGAACCCGGCCGGGTTGAACGGAACAGCAGTGGACTGCCGGTTTTTATTTACGTGTATTCTGTCCGGTGCGAACAGATGTGCGGGTTGATTCTGACTGACGCGGATTGACAGGAACAGATGGGCAGATTTCGGAAACTGAGAATCATTCAGACGGGGTCCTCAAGCAGCTGATAAGCTGTCTGGCGATCAGTAATGAGAACATTCAGTATGTTTCCGGCCAGTGCACCGCGAATAGCGGGCAGCTTGACAGAGCCGTAAGCCAGAGCAATCCGGATGGGGATTTTTTTCAGTTCTTCAAGGCTGATTCCGATAATGCAGTCATTGTAGCTGCTGACGATCTCAGTGCCGCTGCTGTCATAAACGCGGCCGATGATTTCCCCGCAGGCGCGTTCAAGCGGAATCTGATTGAGTGCATGGTACTGCTGTTCGGGGAGCAGCCGGATCCAGTTGTCGTTAAAGATCGAGCCGATGCCAAACAGTGCTGCATCGGCGGAGCTGGCCAGTGCCAGTGCATCGGCAATGAGCGGTTCCTCACAGAACAGAGTACGGACTTCGGGATTTTTCACATACATCGGTGCCGGGAGGTTGTGGGTGCTGCAGTTCAGGATATCTGCCAGGCGCGAGGCCAGCACAGATGTGTAAATGCTGGGGTCCTGTTCCGGACTGGATTCTGTTTTGATCGATCCCAGAAGCGGAATGATTTCTGCTTCCGGAATGCGCATGCCTTTCCGGAGCCCTTCTTTTTCAAAAGCATTGATGATGTTCTGCATAAAGCGTCCCCAGGTGATAGCCAGTTTCATCCCCGGCTTGAGCAGCCGTTTCAGATAGAGCGCCCCTTCAATGCCGATGTCGTTGACATCATCCTCAGGCGAACAGTCAGGTGTGATGATGACTTCCCGGAGACCGTATTTTTCCTCAATCGCCTTTTGCAGCTCGTAAAAATTTTCATGTTTAAAATCAAGATGAACGCTCACAAAGCCTTCCTGCTTGGCCTGAGTGAGCAGTCTGGAAACGGCTGTGCGGGATATTCCGAGTTTTCTGGCAATTTCGTTCTGACCGAATTCGTCGGTATAATACATCCGGCAGACACGTTCCATCAGCCGGTAGTCGGTTACTGCAGCCATTCAGATCTCCTATTTCAAAAGCTGGCTGGTCATTCTCCAGCCAGGCATAGCCTCATCCATGACGTTATAAAAACGGGGGTTATGATTGCGTTCTACCAGATGAGCCAGTTCATGAACGATCACCAGATCGGTGCAGATTCTGGGATAAGATGTCAGTTTGAGGCTGAACAGCAGCTTCTGGCTGGCGGTATTGCAGGAACCCCAGCGGCTGCGCATATCACGGACATTCCACTCGCTGCAGTTTTCCCCGACTCTTTCTTCCCATAGAGGTATGCGCACGCCGATATAATCTTTCAGTTCGCCGCGCAGATAATCCTTGGTTTTCTTTTCGATCTGGCTGGAATCTGCCGGGTTTTTGACAAAAACACGCAGCTGTTTGTCTTCTCTGATGGAAGGACCGATTCCGGGCATGGCATTGATATGCAGGCGTTCTCCGAAAAAGGAAATAACCGCCCCGTCTCTGAACTCCGGTTCCGGCGCAGGTGGTTCCTGTTTGTCAATCCAGCCGCTTTTGTTGTCAATGAATTTGAAAACTGCCGCGTCCGAAACCTGGAAGGGGCAGCTTACTTTGAGAAGGCCGCCGGGTCCGACCCGCAGGATCATATTTTTCATGGTTCTGCGGGTGATTTCAACCGGGCGTCCTTTATATTCTGTTGTTTTTTTCTTTGGACGTCTCATTATTGCTGTTGTTACTGTTGTTCAATAAATACCGTTACATCGGAAGCGTAGCTCAGGCCCGTCCGCTGCGGATTATTGGGGCTGATCGTGATGGATACATTGTATCCGCTGACCGAACCGGAAACTTTGGTGCTGCTGCCTTCGGTCGAGCTGGAGTAGCCGCTCTGGCTGCCGAGCAGGGACTGGTAAAAAGCTGCGATTTCATCAACCGATGAATCAGACCCGAAGGTCAGGGTCCAGCCGGGTTTTCCGGAATCTGTCGTCACATCATTAGAGTCGCCCACTGCTGAAGCATTGTACAGCGGGATCAGATTGGCCGGGTAGCTGGCAGAAAGACTCGAGGAAACGCCTGAATCATTCAGGTTCGCCTGATTCTCATCGATGACGGTCTGCATTTCGCCGGGTACGGTAATCTCTGATGCGGCTTCGGTATTATCCGCGGCAGTGGCAGTCCGGGTTTCTTCGGCGGTAGGCTTTGACGAGCTGTCCGTCGTCGTGTCTGTCTGGCTGTCTGAAGAACTGCTGTCCGTGTTTCCGCTGGTGTCGGCAACCCCTTCACTGATCTTTTCAGGTGCCTGGGAACTGCTTGCTGAGTTTGTACTCTGGACGGTTGTGGTTGAGCGCCAGATTGCAAAAGCCGCAACGCCGACAATGATGACTGCAATAATAATGGCAGCGATCTTCTTTTTCTTTGTATCCATATTTAATTTCATACTGATTCCTTTATTATCCGGATTCCGGGGATGCGGGGTTCCGGTATTTTACTGGCCGGTCCTGTTATTGAAAAGACCGAAGACAACCCGAAAGCCGGGTATATACAAATTATACTTTATTCTATATTAACGCATTCGAAGTATGGACTTCAACTTGATTATTTTGTCTGATTCCTCTATAATAAGATAGTTCAAGCCTGTAGATTGTATACAAACAGGTGAAAAGGCTGTGATGAGGACGCTGTATGCATCCCCCGGAAAACAGAGAAGCTCTGAAAAGCTGAAACAGAGCTGTTCCGGCGTGTACAGGAATCACCTCGGAGCCGGAATGCTCAAATCGTCAGACGACCAGGCATTCCCGGTAAATCCGTTATCTTTACGAATGAAGAGGACAGTGATAACTGTCAATATGGGTGGTACCGCGATTATTCGTCCCATATGCGCCTTGCGCATATGGGACGTTTTTATTTTATACGGAATAACCGCTGAAGAATAGTGGAGGAATCATGAAAATCTTTGAGCCGCTTTCCAACCAGAGCGTCAGGGAAACAGAACAGGCGATCTCTAAGGAATGGGAGGATATGAATATCCTCGAAAAGACAACAAAAAACCGTGAAGGTAATGAAAATTTTGTCTTTTATGAAGGTCCGCCGACCGCAAACGGAAAACCCGGAATCCATCATGTACTGGCCCGTACACTCAAGGATTCTGTCAATAAATATCAGGTCATGAACGGAAAGCATGTTGTCCGTAAAGCAGGATGGGACACGCATGGTCTGCCGGTAGAAATCGAAGTCGAAAAAAAGCTCGGCATCGAAAACAAACCGGAAATTGAAGCCTACGGCATCGGAAAATTTAATGAACAATGTAAGGAATCTGTCTTTTCCTATGAAAAGCAATGGCGTGAAATGACAAAGCGCATGGGCTATTTCATTGACCTGGACGATCCCTACATCACATTGAACAATGATTATATCGAGTCAGTCTGGTGGGCGCTGAATAAATTCTTCAAAGAAGGCTATATTTACGAAGGCCATAAAATCATGCCCTACTGCCCGCGCTGCGGCACCGGTCTGGCTTCTCATGAAGTCGCCCAGGGCTATCAGGAAGACAAAACCAATACTGTAGTCTGTGCGTTTAAACGCACTGATGCGGATGAATACTTCCTGGTCTGGACCACAACACCATGGACGCTGGCCGCCAACGTCGCACTGGCTGTCAATCCGAAAGCAGATTATATCCGTGCTGAAAGCCGGGGAGACGTTTATATCTGTGCCGAAAATCTGGCACCAAAGCTGCTCGGAGACGATTATAAAGTCATTGACCGTTTCAAAGGCACTGAGCTGGAAGGTCTGGAATACGAACGGCTCATGGATTTTGTGCCGGTTCCGCCCAGAAAGAAAGCTTTCTACGTCACCACAGCGGATTATGTCACAACTGAAGACGGCACTGGTATTGTTCATATCGCTCCGGCATTCGGGGAAGACGACTATCAGGTAGGCCGTAAATACGATCTGCCGGTGCTGCAGCCGGTCGATGAAGAAGGCATGTACACTGCTACACCGTGGAAAGGCCGCTTCGTTCTCGAAGACGGACTGGACATTGAAATCATCAAGTGGCTCAAGGATAACGGCAAGCTTTTCAAAAAGGAAAAGGTCGTCCATAATTATCCGCACTGCTGGCGCTGCAAGACCCCGCTTCTCTATTACGCGAAGCCGTCCTGGTATATTGAAATGACAAAGCTCAAGGACAAGCTGGTCGAAAACAACAACGGCGTGAACTGGTTCCCGGATTTTGTCGGTGAAAAACGATTCGGCAACTGGCTGGAAAACCTGAATGACTGGGCCATTTCCAGAAGCCGTTACTGGGGAACTCCGCTGAATATCTGGCGCTGTGACAACGAAGAATGCGGAGAAGTCACGTCCGTGGGTTCCAGAAAGGAACTGGCAGAACGTGCCATCGAAGATATCGACGAAAACATCGAACTGCACCGTCCTTACGTGGACGATGTCCATCTGACCTGCCCCAAATGCGGCGGCCGTATGACACGTGTTACCGACGTTATTGACTGCTGGTTTGACTCCGGATCCATGCCGTTTGCCCAGTACCATTATCCCTTTGAAAATCAGGAAAAATGGGAAAGTCAGTTCCCGGCAGATTTTATCTGCGAAGGAATTGACCAGACCCGCGGATGGTTTTATTCACTGCTGGCCATCTCTACATTCCTCACCGGGAAAGCACCGTACAAGAATGTACTGGTTAACGACCTGGTGCTGGATAAAAACGGCCAGAAGATGTCCAAGAGCAAGGGCAATACGGTCGATCCTTTCCGTCTGTTTGACGACTATGGAGCAGATGCGCTGCGCTGGTACCTGCTGTTTGTATCACCGGCCTGGACACCGACCCGTTTTGATGAAGAAGGAATCAAGGAAGTTCTGAGCAAGTTCTTCGGGACCTTCAAAAACACATACAATTTCTTCTCGCTGTATGCCAATACTGACGGTATCGATCCGAGAACATTTTATATTGAACCGGCAGACCGTCCGGTCATCGACCGCTGGATTCTGTCCAAGTACAACCGTCTGGTCCGTGACGTCCGCGATGATATGGAACATTATGATCTGACGCGCGCTGTACGCAGCATTCAGGATTTTGTTAACGAAGATCTCTCCAACTGGTATATCCGCCGCAACAGAAGACGTTTCTGGGGCAGCGAAATGTCAGATGACAAGCGTGCTGTTTATAACACCACCTATGAAGTTCTGGAAGGACTCGCGCGTCTGTGTGCGCCGTTTGCTCCCTATATTTCAGAAGAAATCTATCAGAGCCTGACCGGGAACGAATCAGTCCATCTGGCAGATTACCCGCAGGTGGACGCGGCCCTGATCAGCGACGAAATCGAAGAACCGATGGATCTGACACGTCACCTGGTTTCTCTGGGACGTTCGGCCCGGGAAGATGCCGGAATCAAGGTCCGCCAGCCGCTTTCGGAAGTCATCATCAGCGGCGAAGACCGTGAAAAGATTGAATCCCTGGTCCCGCTCATCAAGGAAGAACTCAATGTCCGTAATGTAGTCTTCAGCGACGACCTGTCCGATTTTATGAATTTCACGATTAAACCGGATTTCAAGAAGGCAGGTCCGGTACTCGGCAAGAAGGTCAAGCTTTTCGCGAAGGCACTGGCTCAGGCAGATGCAGCAGCGCTGGTATCAAAGCTTGATGCCGGAGAAACCGTGGATATGGATCTGGACGGCGAAACCTTCGGTGTGACCAGAGATATGGCAGACATCCGTATTTCAGCCAAAGAAGGCTTTAACGTACAGACAGAAGACAATGATTTTGTCATCCTGGAAACACAGCTGAATGACGATCTGATTGCAGAAGGATATGCCCGCGAAATTGTCTCAAAAATTCAGCAGCTCAGAAAGAGCTCCGGTTTTGACGTAGCGGATCATATAGATGTAAAATTATATTCAGATGACTCGGAAATCACGGAAGCTGCCAGAACCTATCATGATTACATCAGTAAGGAAACGCTGGCGGACAGTCTGGAATTTACCGATGAAAAAGGAACAGAAGCTGACATCAATGGTCATAAGATCGGCTTCACGTTAAGCAGGGTTTAGTGCAAGGGGTTTTACAGTAAAGGCGGATTTATGAAAAAACTGACTGCAGTGCTTATCACTCTGGCTGTTATGCTCGTTTTTGCGGGCTGCTCTGATTCAAAGCTGGACAGCGACGGAACCAAACATATCACTTTCATCAACGATATGGGTGTCGTGGTTACTTCGGTTACAGCTGATGTTAACGGGACACAGTCGGACAATCTGCTCAGCTCGGGTT
>JBMNSG010000010.1:0-36952 GCA_050945075.1 Eubacteriaceae bacterium
GTTTATATTACAGTCATAGGCCGGTGTATGGGATCCGGCGATACGGGAGCAGCGGAGTACTATATGGACAGGCTGACCCGGATTACCTATGCGATATCGATTGCCTGGAATGGCCTGATTCTGGCACTGACCCCGGTCATCCTTCAGTTTTACAGTCTCAGTCCGGAAACGAAGCAGCTGGTATTTATACTGGTGGTGATTCACAATATTTTCAATGCTTTTGTCTACCCGATTACCGGGCCCTTTGCCAACGGCCTGCGGGCTGCCGGGGATGTGAAATTTACCATGCTTACAACGCTGTTTACGACTATTGTTGTCCGTCTGCTCCTTTCCCTGCTCTTTGCCATTACCTTCAATATGGGGGTGATTGGAATCGCCTGGGCCATGGTGGCCGACTGGACGATCCGTGCGCTTATTCTGGGAGTGCGCTATAAAAGCGATAAGTGGAAGGCGTTTCAGATTATTTAACAGGAGAGACGGGAAAAAGAACTCTGTAGTAACAGCCTGCGGTTAACCACAGGCTGGCAGCATTTTTGAAAGAGAGGCCTGCGCCTCTTTTTTATTTTTTGCGGATCATGATATTTCAGGATATCTGCGTCTGTGCATGTCCTGCTGGGCTGAGAATCGTATGTCAGCTGACAGGGATTGGATTGACTCTGTGTTTATGTTTTTTTCGAAAGGTTGAGAATAATGCGATAGCGTACCGGGATTTCCACTTTCTTTGTCCATCCCATTCCGTCTGCTTAACCGGTCAGACAGATCATGAAAACACTGCATAATGTGTAAATCTTACATACCTATAGAGCATAACAGATTATCAATTATAAGTATTTTACATGAAAGCGTAATCCAACTAAAATATAGTTATCAGATCTGACAGACATACAACAGCAATTATCAATTCAATTATCCTGACGAATATCAGGAGAACAGCCTGAATGAAATGATCATGCAGGTATTCACTTTCAGCATTATTCTGCTGCAGATCCTGTTTCAAGCAGCGGATTTCAGGGACAGTAAAGGACAGAAAAATGAGTAAACAGTACGAAAAACTCGCAGAAAGCATTATCAGCGATATCGGCGGAACTGATAATATCAATAATGCCTATCATTGTCAGACCCGGTTGAGATTTGCACTCAACGACGAAGGAAAAGCAGATATTCCGGCTCTCGAGAATCTCGACGGTGTCGTTAAAGTCATGGTAAACGGAGGCACTTTTCAGGTCGTAATCGGGACGCACGTCGCGTCTGTATTTGAAGAAATAGAAAAATTGCTCGGACCTTCCTTCCGCAGCAATCAGGAAGGCAGCGAAGAACACAAGGAAAAGAAAAGCATAATGGGAACGGTCATCGACTTTGTTGCCGGTACCTTCCAGCCCATTATCCCGGCACTGTCCGGAGCAGGGATGCTCAAAGCGCTGCTGGCTCTGCTCACAGTATTTAATATCATTACCACTGATTCGCAGACCTATTACATGATCAATCTGTTTTCAGATGCGGTCTTCTACTTCCTGCCCATCCTGCTGGCATTTACCGAAGCACAGAAGCTTAAGTGCAATCCGATTCTGGCGGCCGGCGTGGCAGCCATGATGCTCCATCCGAACTGGTCATCACTGGTCAGTGCCGGAGAACCGGTATATTACTTTGGTGTGATTCCTTTCACGCTGGCAACCTACACATCATCGGTTATTCCGATCCTGCTGGTGGTCCTGGTTCAGTCTTATGTAGAAAAATGGCTGGAAAAGGTCATTCCCAATTCAGTTAAACTGGTATTCGTGCCGATGCTCACATTCCTGATTATGGGAACGCTGGCGTTCTCGATTCTGGGACCGATCGGCAGTATTGTCGGCAACTGGCTGGCAGTATTCTTTACCTTCCTCAGCACCAATGCGGCCTGGGCTCCGTCGGTACTGATTGGCGCATTGTGCCCGATTATGGTTATGTTCGGACTGCACAACGGGATTGCTCCGCTGGGCGTCATGCAGATGGCAGACCTTGGCTATGACAGCATCTGGGGACCCGGATGCCTGTGTTCAAATATGGCGCAGGCAACTGCAGCCCTGGTTGTCGGCCTGAGAACAAAAGAAACCAGACTTAAGGAAATCGCCCTTTCAGGCAGCATTACCGCCTACATGGGCATTACCGAACCGGTTCTCTACGGCGTTAACCTTCCGAAGAAATACCCCCTGATTGCAGCAATGATCGGCGGCGGGTTTGGCGGACTGTATGCGGGACTGACGCAGACACATCGTTTTGCAACCGGATCCTCCGGACTCCCGGCAGTTTTGCTTTATATCGGCGACAATACCATGCAGTATCTGATTAACATCCTGATCGCCATCGCTATTTCTGTTGTCATCACCGGCGTACTGACCTATATTCTTTCACTTCGTTATGAAAAAGCAGAAGATACAGACAAAACAGAAGCATCAGAAACAGGAACAGATGAAACAGGAACGGCTGTGACTGCGGACGTTAAAGCAGCAGATATCGCAGCTCCGGTACCGGGTAAAATCATTCCCCTGGTAGACATCGGCGACGGCGTTTTCTCGGAAGGTGTTCTCGGCCAGGGTTTTGGAATTGAACCGGAAGAAGGCAGTGTTTATGCACCCTTTGACGGGAAAGTTGTTCTGATTCCGGATACAAAGCATGCCATTGCACTGGAAAGCAGTGATGGCGCAGAAGTGCTGATCCACGTCGGCATTGATACAGTCGATTTAAAAGGTGAAGGATTCACACCGTTAGTCAGTGTCGGCGATCAGGTGAAGGCAGGCCAGAAGCTTATGGATTTTGATCTGGATAAAATCGGAGAAAAATATCGCACCACGACAGCTGTAATTGTCACCAACAGCAATCACTATAAGAAATTCGATCTCGTAAAAACCGGACCGACGGATGCGATTACAGCAGTACAGCCTGTGCTGCAGCTGTCCTGAGTGTACAGGTAAGCGGCGGTTCCACTGAACCAGCATAGCGGACAGGATCATTCATTCCTGTCCGCTGTTTCCAAAAGACAGAAAGAAAAGCCATGAACAACAATAAAGAAACCAGACTGCCTGCAGATTTTCTATGGGGCGGCGCCACGGCGGCCAATCAGTGTGAAGGCGGATTCGGTGAAGACGGCAAGGGCCTTTCACTGATCGATGTCATGCCTTACGGTGAGGACAGAATGCCGGTTGCCAGAGGTGAAAAAGTCATGCTGGCCTGCGATGACCAGCATCGCTACCCGGGTCATGAAGCCGTCGATTTTTATCATCATTATAAAGAAGACATTGCCATGTTTGCAGACATGGGATTTAAATGCTACCGGATGTCCCTGAACTGGACGCGGATCTTCCCGAACGGCGATGAAACAGAGCCGAATGAAGCGGGACTTCAGTTTTATGACGATGTCTTTGATGAATGTCTGAAATACGGGATCGAACCACTGGTGACCATCTGTCATTTTGATCTCCCCATTCATCTGATCGAAGCTTTCGGCGGATGGAAAGACCGCAGGATGATCGATGCTTTCATGAAGTACTGCCAGGCGATTTTTACCCGTTACAAAGACAAGGTCAAATACTGGATTACCTTTAACGAAATCAATATGCTCAATCATCTGCCTTTTATCAGCTGCGGACTAATTGTTGAAGAAGGCGAAGATGAACAGACAGTCAAGTATCTGTGTGCGCATCACGAGCTGCTGGCCAGTGCCAGGGCTGTCAGTCTGGCTCATGAAATCATCCCCGGTTCCATGGTCGGCTGCATGCTTGCCGGAGGCGGGTTTTACTCCTATACCTGCAATCCGGAAGATGTCTGGAAGGCTAAGCAGACGGAACGGTCCAATTTTTTCTTTATTGATGTGCAGAGCAGAGGCGCTTATCCGAATTTTGCACTCAGGCAGCTGGAACGCGAAGGCGTGAAGATTGACTGGCAGCCGGGAGACCGGGAAATGCTCAAAGAAGGAACGGTCGATTTCGTAAGCTTCAGTTATTACTGCAGCCGCTGCGACAGCGCGGATCCGGAAGTTTCTGCCAAACGGCAGGCGGCCAATGCCTTTAAGACTGTAAGGAACCCTTATCTGAAAGCCAGTGAATGGGGCTGGCAGATAGACCCACTGGGCCTGCGGATTGCGCTCAATGATCTGTATGACCGCTACCAGAAGCCGCTGTTCATTGTGGAAAACGGACTGGGTGCCAAAGATACAGTCAATCCGGACGGCACCATTGATGATGATTACCGCATTGACTACCTGAAAGCTCATATTGCCAATATGATTGATGCAGTGGCAGAAGACGGTGTCCCGCTCCTGGGCTACACCATGTGGGGACCGATCGATCTGATCAGCGCATCAACAGGAGAAATGAGCAAGCGTTACGGCTTTATCTATGTGGATAAGGATGATCAGGGAAACGGGAGTCTCAAACGCAGCCCCAAGAAGAGTTATTACTGGTATAAAAATGTTATTGCAACCAATGGGGAAGATCTGGACTGGGACTACGACCGGTAATAAGTACCGGATACAGAGAGCATGTTTCATTCTCTGGAAGGCTGTAATAAAATGACGTGTGGAACAGGAAATGACAACAGGTAAAACCGCGTGCTTACGGTTATACACCAAAAGGCCGCGTGCTTTAAGGACCACATAAACCATACGTTTTGAAGGGATCGGATACATTATGGAACTCAGACTTCTCCGTTATTTTACAGCAGTTGTTCAGGAAGGGAATATTACCCGGGCTGCCGACAAACTGTGCATTACCCAGCCAACGCTCAGCCGTCAGCTGGCTCAGCTGGAGGAGGAACTGGGTGCTTCACTTCTGGACAGGAGCCATAAAAGCATTGAACTCACGAATGACGGAGCCCTGCTGTATCAGCAGGCTCTGGATATTCTGGAACTGGCGGACAAAACCGAACGCGAATTCAGGAACAGCAGTGAGCATATTGACGGCACCATCACCATCGGCGCCACGGAATCGGCGGGATCCATGGTACTCCCCGAGCTGATCGGGAATTTTTCCCGGCTCTATCCGCGGGCGGCCTATGATCTCTATTCGGGATATACGGACGATATCAAGGAAAAAATAGATAAGGGGATTGTAGACATCGGCATTCTGACCGAGCCAGTAGAGATCACCAAATACGACTATGTCAAACTGCCTCAGGAGGATTTCTGGGGGATTATGGTTCGCAGCGATGATCCGCTGGCAGAGAGAAAAGCGGTTTCGTTTTCCGATATTATTGACCGCCCCCTTATGATGCCCAGGCGGGAATCGGTCCGCAGTGAAATTAAAAGCTGGTTCCGGGACAGCAGCAGGCTCAATATTTTTGCAACCTACAATGTGGTTTCCAATGCCGCGCTGCTGGTGCAGAAGGGATTGGCCACCGCTCTGTGTCTGAACAGCATTGGCAGTTTCCGGCAGTCAGAGGATCTGATCTTCATTCCATTCACGGAAATGAAGTATGTGGGCAGCGTTCTGATCTGGAAAAAGAATTATATGTACAGCCCGACAACGACCCGGTTTCTTGATATGGTTAAGGATACCTACCGGGCTTAAGGCAGGAAATACTATGAAAGAAAAAATACTGGTTGCTTATTATTCTCATTCGTCGAACACCAGGAAACTGGCCCGGATGATCCGGGAAAAGACCGGAGCCGATATCACGGAGATTTCACCTGCACAGCCTTATCCCAGCGACTATCAGAGCCTGTGCCTCCGGTCAAGAAATGAGGCGGAAAGCGGCTGCCGGCCCACACTGGCAGAGATGCCACGGGATTTGAACCGCTATGACTGCATTTTTCTGGGCAGTCCCAACTGGTGGGGGACAGCAGCGCCGCCGGTCCTCTCGTTTCTCGAGCAGAGTCATTATTCCGGGAAACTGATTCCTTTCTGCACCCATTCGGGAAGCGGCTTTGACAATATGATCCATGACTACAGAAAGCTAACGAATGCCGAAATCACCCCGGGCTTTGCAGCCTTTGGCGGGACAGTGGCGGAAAAGGATCTGGAAAAGTGGCTGAAAGCAGTCAATGAATAAAGATAATTATGAAGATAAAAAGAGACGCGGTATTTACCGCGTCTCTTTTGTATCCGGAAATGAATCCGGATCCTGTATTCTGATATAATAATGCTGGATTGTGCGAGCAATCTCAGCCGCGGGTCTTACCACCGGCAACGTTGTAGGTTACACCGTCAATGTAACCGCCTCTGTCACTTGCGAGGAACAGGCAAAGATTGGCAACTTCGTCGAGCTTTCCTGCTCTGCCCATTGGAGTTGTAGATGTTTTGGAGTAACCGGCTCTCAGTTCATCAACAGTGATTCCTCTGGTATAGGCCAGTGCAGATTCGTATGCCAGTGTCCGAAGACCTGTGGCTTCCATGATTCCGGGGGCTACACCGACTACGCGGATCCCGTGTTTTCCAAGTTCCTTGCACCAGCTGCGGGTCAGTGAATTGACTGCCGCTTTGGTTGCTGCATAAACGGACTGGCCTTCCGATCCTTCCAGACCGCTTTCAGACGACATGTTAATGATCACGCCGCGGTCCTGTTCTGCCATCTGGCGGGCTGCTGCCTGAGCACAAAGGAACACGCCGTTCAGATTGACGTTCATAACCTTGTTCCAGACCGCTTCGTCCAGTTCGAATTCCCCTTCAGGATTTTTAGTGTCTACCAGAAGTCTGGGAATGTTAATGCCGGCGTTGTTCACCAGGACATCGACCGAACCGAAAGTTTCCTTCGCTTTTTCAAACGTGTCGACAACACTCTTTTTATCTGTAACGTTGGTTACACAGTAAAGCATTTTTCCAGGTGCTTCATCAAAAACAGGTTCTTCCGGATTCATGTCGCAGACTACGACATTTGCGCCCTGATCGAGGAAGCCCTGGACGACATGTTTTCCGATTCCGCTTGCTCCGCCTGTTACTACAACTGTTTTACCTTCGAGATTTAACCAGCTCATATTACTCCTTTGTAAGTTTTGATCAATTTTGATATATCCCGGACAGGATGTCCGAACGAATAGTTTAGCATGAAACCGGATCATTCATCGATTTCGATCACAGTTCCGATTTTGACTTGGGGTGCGTCTTTCTTTTCGACTACGATTGCTCCCGGCAGGCATGCATCCGCTTCACCGGTGAAGTTAACGGTCAGATGTCCGAGTGACACAAGATTGCGTTCTGCCAGATCTCCGACTGCAATAATTTGATAGGGGGTGCCGTCATAGGAAAGCGTCATTCCCGGTTTGATCGTTCCTTCTGTAGGAACCACATCGATTCCGTAGCAGAAATCCTTGAGTGTGTCCGGCGCGTTTTCACCGAACAGAATCATCATTTCGCCGCCGAAGGCGTCCACCGCCGGACCTGCGCTTTTAATGGTGTTTTTGTATACTGACATATCTTTTTCCTGTTCTGTTTAGATTTAACTGAATGCTGTTAGATTTAACTGATGGTGCTGCAAATGAATGGTACTGCCTGGCCGTTACGGAAGCACTGATGCTTCCGCTGTTTTATTCTGTCCGGTATGAGTACCGGTCGTTTTTAATGATACATTCCGAAGCTGCACAGCCATGCTACAACAACACGGGGTACACCGACGAAGAAACGTGAGTAGAGAACGGAAGGAACACCGACTTCAACAGTTTCCGGTTCTGCTTCTGCAAGACCGAGACCAACAGGGATAAAGTCGCATGCACACTGTGTGTTAATGGCGAACAGAGCCGGAAGAGCCAGGTTCGGGTCAATTGTGCCTTTGCCGATTTCAACACCGATGAGGGTACCGACGATCTGAGCGATAACAGCGCCAGGTCCGAGCAGAGCGGACAGGAACGGGATCGAGCAGATGAAGCCAAGAGCGATCAGGCCCCAGATGTTGCCTGCCAGCGGAATCAGCAGCTGTGCAAACCAGTTACCGAATCCGGAACCGTTGATGATCCCGATGAGCATGGCTACGAATGCCATGAAGGGAAGGATGGTGGTGATCATGGCCTGGACAGCGTCACGGCCTGCCTGATACAGGGTATTGACGACTTTCCCTGTGCCCATGCCGATTTTCTGGATGAGGCTTGATTTGGAAGACTTGCCGATGGTTTCTGAAACCTTTTTGTCTGCCGAATATTTGAATTCACGTTCCGGCTGTTTTTCAGTGGTTTCTGCTGCAGCTGTATCTTCAGAAGCTGTTTCTGCTTCTGTCTGGCCGATGGCGACAGCGCCTGCCGGTGCCGGTGCAATCTGGGCATTGGTTACGCCTGAAACATAGATGTCAGGGGTGATGAATTTTGCAAGCGGGCCGCTTTTGCCGACCGGCATAATGTTTACAGTAGGGATCCTTTTCTGTGGGTAAATGCCACAGCGCAGGGTGCCGCCGCAGTCAATGATGACCAGGAATACTTCGTCGTCCGGAATACTGGTCTTGAAGCCGTTGAGTGAGTCAGCGCCTGTCAGTTTACAGATTTTTTCCACGATTTCCGGTTCGGCACCGCCGCCGGTGATGTACATAACAGTGTGACGCTGTGCAGTCGGTTTGACGACCAGCGGTCCGCCAAATCCGCCGCTGCCTGCTGTGATTTCTATTGCTTTATATTCAGCCATTTTGTCTCCTTAATTCCAGTTTTGATTGTGATAGATAATATCGAATTGTTTTTTGTGATTCTTAACCCTGGCCTGCCGCTGCTGTAAACTGTTTTACAGCAGCATCTGTCGGGGGTGTTTATGCTTCAGCGACCAGTTCGTCCTGTCCCTGGAATGTACGTCCGAGACGGATACCCTGCTGCTTTTCAACCATCTTTGTCGTAAAGTCGGTAGCCCATCCGGCAAAGAAGTTCATGACCAGACCGACGAGCAGGTAACGGACTGCCAGCGGTGTAGTGTCGAGACCCAGTGTTGTGAGCCCGTTGGCAATGCCGAGATAGATGAAGATTTCACCGACGTTGATATGCGGGAAAAGACCGCTGTTGGTGTGGCAGTGATAGGAAGCACTTGCGTAGTAGCTGGGCTTCATATATTCCGGAAGGAATTTGCCCATTGACAATGCCATCGGGTTACCAAGCATGAAAGCCGAAAGGAAAGGCAGCACGCCGTAAGCGAGAATAACATTTTTGGAGCAGACCTTTGCAAACTTGTTGATCCGTTCCTGACCGATCAGTGCGATCAGTGCGTTCATGAATACCAGAAGCAGCAGTACTTTCGGAACAATCGAGCTTACCCAGCTCACGAATGTTTCGGCTCCGGAGTCAAACAGCCCCATAAAGCCAGATGCTAAATTAATGATGAAATCCATAGGATCCTCCTTGAAAATATATTAAGACTGATGTCTTATAAACCTGAGTTTCCTGTCAGCCGCTTAAAGCCGCTTGAGAGGACATTGCCCGCTTTCTGGAACGGACTCGGGGGTGTCGGAACTTCATCACCCCGCATGACGGTGTTGTAATTCTGTGTGCCGTTCAGAATCGCTTCAGTCATTGAAGAACTGAGCCGGAGTGCTTTACAATCTTCTTTTGTCAGCGATCCGACATCACGGCCGTTGAATTTGTCAAAGTTCTTGAAACGGGCCAGGACGGTCACGCCCTGCATAGCCGTTCCCTTGATGATGATGCCGTCATGGTCGATGGCAAACATTGTGATGGCGCCTGCTCTCAGTTTCCCCGAGAACCTGCCGATCGCTGCCCGGTAGCCTTCGTGCCGGTATTCTTTGTAGACCCTGGTGAAGCTCCTCATCTGGAGGTAGGTCAGTATGTACTGGACTACGAAAGCTGCAATGAATATGAGTATGACTATGAACATCGTTTCTCCTTTCTGTTCTTGCGAAATTCTGCGTTCCGTCTGTTTTATGTTTGTGTGTTCTTTCGATACACTTAGTATAAGGGGAGAATGAATTTAAATTAATACGGGATTTTTCCGGAGAAAAGAAAAGTACTGTTGAAATGGAAAAATAGTCATGAAAATACTATGAACATAATTTCATAAGAATGAAATGAACATGAGTACCACCTGGCGGAAAATGATAGGAAATCGAGGGGAAGACGGAAACTGTGGAAAAGCGAAGAAGAAATGAATGACGGTCCATGAAAACGTCAGAAAGTAATAAAAAGCACCAGTCCGTCATTGTGATCGGAACTGGTGCTTTTCTGTATTCAGCAGGCTGTCGGCCTGAAAGGTCTGTTAAAACGCAGATTCAGTTTTTGAATGACCCAGGCAATCAGCAGACTGCCTCCCAGAATGGCTGCGGTCCAGAGAACAGAGGCATAAAACGGCTGATTCCAGACTCTGAGAAACGGATAGGGGCCGTCTGTAACCTTGAGGATGTTCAGCAGAATCATCACTACGGCATAGAGAGTGGTGGGAATCATCGCAATCAGTCTGGCTTTCTCTGCTGGCAGAGAGGATTCCGGTCCCAGCAATATATAAGAAAAGAACAGAATTACCGGGCAGAGCAGATGATGGTAGAACATCGGACCCCGCAGCATCATATTGACATAACCCTCAACACCGTTCATCGGTGCCAGTACCGTGACCACGACGAGAAAGGTGATGGTCAGGCCGCAGACTGTCATATAATCCAGCATACCGACCCAGTCCGGAATGCAGTTCCGCTGCTGTCTCAGACAGAGAATGGCATAAATCACCGTGACCAGACTGGCAAACAATGCCAGGAAATTGCTCAGGTTGGTGTAAAAAAGAAATACATAGAAGCCCTGCTGAAGAAAAGCCAGCCACGCAGCCCGGATTTCCATAATTACAACCGCCAGATTCAGGATCAGCAGTGCTGTCAGTCTTGATTTTATGCCTTTTTCCGTGATGCTCTGATCCTGTTTATCCTTCATTAATTTCCTCTTCATTCGTTATATTGTTCTTCTCTATTCTCAGCCAGCCCGTTAAAAAGAACATTATAATCTGTTTTGGAAAAATTAAAGTGTCTGTTCTGTCCGTTCGATAATATCGTCCTGTGTCTTTTTAGAAAGAACATTAAAGAATGCACTATAACCAGCAACCCGGACAATCAGGTCCCTGTGGTTTTCCGGATGTTTCTGGGCATCCAGCAGGGTCTCTCTGCTGACCACATTAAACTGAACATGGTAGCCATGCAGTCTGTTAAAGAAGGTACGAATGAGCATTTCCAGCTTGAGTCTGTTTTCCTCCTTTGACAGCATCTGCGGGGTGACCTTCTGATTGAGAAGAACGCCGCCGGTGATTTCAGCTGTGGGGAGCTTGGAGACGCTTTTGAATACTGCTGTCGGCCCTTTTTTATCTGCTGCGTGGCTGGGCGAGCATCCTTCAGCCAGTGCTTCCCCGGCTTTACGTCCATCCGGTGTGGCCAGTGTACCCGCTCCCTGCGGGACATTGGCGGAAATTGACGAGGTTCCGGCATAATAGACGCCGCCAATGGGGCCGCGCCCGTAGCGGGTATTCTTGTACTTTTTCATTTCATCAATGTAGACATTATAGGCATCGACCACCAGCTGATCGACATAATCGTCATCATTCCCGTATTTGGGTGCGTTCTGCAGCAGTTCACGGATTTCTTCGTTTTTATCTCCTTCGAAATTTTCCTGAAGTGCTTCCCATAGTTCGGCAGGGGTGATTCTACGGTCTTCAAACACCACTTTTTTCATCGCAGCCAGACTGTCAGCCAGGTTGGCGATTCCGACCTGAAGGTCGCTGATAAAATCGTAAACGGCGCCGCCTTCCTTCATGTTCAGGCCGCGTTCGATACAGTCGTCGGTCAGTGCCGAGCACAGAATGTCTGCAGTATCCTGTTCCAGGACCATATCACAGGTCGCGTCGATGATTGTACACTGGCGGCACATTTCACGGATAACCTTGTCCCAGCAGGCCAGAACCTGGTCAAATGATGTGAAATCTCTGAAATGACCGGTTCCTTCGCAGAGACGGGTCCCGGATTCCGGGTCTACCCCATCGTTCATGGCGATCAGAAGCGCTTTCGGGAAGTTCAGGAAGCTCATGCCGGTACAGCGGTAGCCCCATTTTCCGGGAACTGCGGTTTCTACGCAGCCGATGGCGCTGTAGTTATAGGCGTCTTCCGGTTTGACGCCTTTTGCGATAAAGCTGGGGATAATGATTTCATCATCGTTAAAAGCCGGCATTCCGAAACCGCATCGTACCACTTCAATGGCTTCGTGCATGAAATCCGCCGGCAGGTTCTTATGATAACGGACCGTCAGGTTAGGCTGGGTCAGATGACACTGGGCTACGCTTCTGAGAATGAGCCAGGACATCCGGTTTACGGCATCTTTCCCGTCTGCAGTCTGTCCGCCCACTGTGACGTTCTGATACAGGGGAGAACCAGCCGAAAACTGGGTATGGCTCCAGGAACGGATTTTATTGATGGTATAAGTCTTGAGCCAGAGATTGGTCATCAGTTCGTCTGCTTTATCCTCAGTGATGGCTCCGTTTTTCAGATCTGCTTCATAATAGGGATTCAGGTATTGATCCATGCGTCCGTAGGAAAGGCTGTGTCCATTAGACTCAATCTGCAGAATCAGGTGAACAAGCCACAGACTCTGCACTGCTTCGTGCAGGGTATCGGCCGGTTCATAGGGAACCTTTTTCAGAATACGGCTAATTTCCAGCAGCTCCGCTTTGCGGGTTTCGTCCAGTTCTACATCGGCCATACTGGCGGCAAGATCTGCATACCGTCCGGCAAAATCCCTGACTGCATCGACAACAATGAGAATGCCCCGGTAAAAATAACTTTTGTGGATATTGTGATAGTCGGTCAGATCGAGTGCATTCAGTTTTTCCTGCGCTCTGCGTTTGTAATCTTTCAGGCCGGTCTGCAGCATGCTGCCGTAATCCACTGCGCAGTGTGCATCTCCGGAGGTGATATTGCCCTCCGATTTGATGATGCCCAGATCGTAGTAAAGACGGGAATGCGGCGGAAAAGCAGCAAGACCTCTGTCCAGCAGGGTATTGTGCTCCCAGAAAGGAGCGATTGTCCGCAGCTTCTCTTTGTTTTCTTCGCTGATATGGAAAACGTCGCCGTCCCGCTTGTCAAACTGGTCAAGCTCGTCGATCACCCATTTCATCGCATATTCCGGGTAGATAGGCGCACTCCTGTTCGAGGAAGCCTGGTTGCCTGCGATCATGGTTTCCGGTTCGATGAAAATAGTCATATTATTGAGAATATTCTTAAGCATCATTGCCCGCTTGAGTGCCAGCGGCTGATCCTGATTTTCCCTGTAGGTTTCGGTGGTGAGCAGCGCCCGTTCCACACAGACCTGAGGCTGGGCGGAAATCAGTTCTTCACGGAACTGCTGCATTCTGGGTGTGAGTTTTCCAAAGTGTTGTTCGTTCATGATTTACCCTTTCAGATTGTACAACAGGGATCCCGGACGTTTGAGCTGCAGAGCCTGGGCTGCAGGAGACTGCGAAATTCCGGTAAAGCTGCCTGTTCTGGTGTTGATCCTGTCTTAAAATTGCGATTGTAACAAAATGATATTACGTTTGTAAGTACATAATAGGATGATTTGCGGATTTCGTCAATGAAATTTTCATTAAATGCTGATTAACTTACGAATGAAAGTTATTGTATTTACTTTAGCAAGACAGGATGTTACGATATAAAAAGAAACGAAAACGGATGATGAAAACAGACCGGAATACAGATAGCCGGAGCGGCTTCACAGGCAGTCTGCCCGGCAATCAGTTCAAATGAGGAAACAGGCAGCAGAGGCGCGGCTTCGCCGATAAAAAACACCGGCAGAGGAGATGAGAAAAATGGCAGACAGGACAGGAACGGTTTTTAATATACAGAAATTCAGTCTTAATGATGGACTAGGTATCCGGACTGTCATTTTCTTTAAAGGATGCCCGCTCCGGTGCAAATGGTGTGCGAATCCGGAAAGCCAGAGCAGAAATATACAGGTTCTTCGTGATCCTGAAAAATGTCTGCACTGCGGAACCTGCGTCAGAGTCTGTCCGCAGAAAGCCGTTGTCGAACAGGGAAGCAGGGAGCCTGTATTCAGTTTAACCGGGTGCAGCGGCTGCGGCATCTGTGTCGGGCAGTGTCCCGGGAAAGCACTTTCCCTGGAGGGCGAAGAAAGAACCATCGAATCGGTTGCTGCAGAGTGCATGCAGGATATTGATTTTTATGAAGAAAGCGGAGGCGGGATTACTCTTTCTGGCGGAGAAGCGCTGATGCAGCCCCGGTTTGCCATAGAACTGCTGAAGACTTTTCAGTCAAAAGGTGTTCATACAGCCATGGAAACGACCGGTTTTGCATCTCCGGATCAGTTTGATGAGGTATGCCGTTATCTGGATCTGCTGCTGTTTGACATTAAGCACTGGGATGAACAGGCCCATATTGAAGGAACCGGCGTATCCAACCGGCTGCCGCTCCGGAATATGAAAAATGCCATAGCTTCCGGAATGTCTGTTCTGCCGAGGCTTCCGGTCATTCCCGGTTATAATGATGCGCTTTCAGACGCAAAGGGATTTGCAGAACGGCTGCATGAAGCAGGTGCTGAAGAAGTACAGCTGCTTCCATTCCATCAGTTTGGAGAAAATAAATACCGTATGCTTGGAGAGATTTATCCCTATGCAGGCGTACCGGCTCTACACGAGGAAGACCTTGAGGCTTTCAAAAATGTTTTTACAGAAAATGGCATCCGGGCTTTTTTCTGAGTGCCGCTGACGGAGATTAAAGATGAAAAACAGAAACAATCAGATACTGGAGATGCTCACAGAGGAGAATAAAATCGAAGTGGCCGATCTGGCCACCCGGCTGGGCGTCTCGCAGGTTACCATACGCAAGGATCTGGACACGCTGGAACGGCAGGGAATTATCATCCGGGAACATGGTTCGGCACTGCTTCGAAGCACCGACGATATTAACGGACGGATTGCCTATCATTATGAGGCTAAAAAGAAGATTGCCGAAAAGGCAGCAGAGATGATTGCAGACGGTGATACCCTGATGATTGAAAGCGGCAGCTGCTGTGCACTGCTGGCAGCCAGGCTGGCAGAAACACGGCAGGAGCTTACCATCATCACCAACAGTTCCTTTATTGCCGATTATCTGCGCGGGCACCCGGGGATTCAGGTGATTCTTCTGGGCGGGATCTATCAGCAGGATGCCAGAGTCCAAGTCGGGCCGATGGTCCGGCAGGGCGCGGAAAATTTTTATGTGGATTATTTTTTTATCGGAACTGACGGCTACTCACCCCGGACCGGGTTTTCCAACCGCGATCAGATGCGGGCCCAGGCAGTACGGGATATGGCCGGTCAGGCGGAACAGGTCGTTGTTTTGACAGAAAGCGAAAAATTCTCCAGACGGGGTATTGTTCCGCTTAATCTGAAAGAGCGGATTACAACGGTTATTACCGACGGGAACATCGATCAGGAAGTCCGGACAAGTCTCGAAGATCATGATATCAACGTTATTGAAGTACAGTGAAAATGAAAATGCCGCCGGTTGCTAAACCGGCGGCATTTTACATGAAAGGAATTATCTATATGAAGAAAGTGTTGTTTTCGTATGAGTTAACTATACAATAGTTTGTCAAAAACTAATGAAAGAGACTGCAGGTGTCTGAAAAATGGATGAAAATATTTATTACTTGCGGTTAAAAATCAAAGAGACTGCAGTGGATTTCCACATGATCTGTTTGTACGAGATTCAATAAAAATAATCGCATCATATTAATCGTATGCTATTGACAGCATGCCTTTTCGAGTCTATAATAACAGCATACTATTAAACGAGGAGGGATGAATCAGTGGAAATCAGGACAGACTGTGGATTGCTGATTAAACATATCAGCGATGCCGTAGGACGAAAATCAAATAATCAGCTGCGTAAGGATGAACTTACGATGTCACAGATGCGTTTTCTCGGATATCTGAACGAGCAGATGGACAGAAAGGTTCCGTTAAAGGAGCTGGAATCGGAATTTGAAGTGGCACAGTCCACTGTAGCCGGAATTATAAGCAGGCTCGAAAAAAAGGAATTTGTCATCACGGAACAGAATGAAAATGATGCCCGGGCCAAAAATGTCTATTTGAGTGAAAAAGGCCAGGATCTGATTGCAGACGCAGAGGTTTACCGGATCCAGAGTGAAGATATGCTTACTGCTCCCCTGACAGAGGAAGAAACCGGGGAACTGAAGCGGCTGCTGATGAAAGTTTATCTCGCTACCAGGACTGCCTGATTCGTATTTTTTCATCCTTAATGACAGCATGCGTTTGACAGTATGCTTTGACCAGTTTGTTACAGACAGACTGATGAAATCTACAGGAAAGGAAACAGAATGCTTAAAATATTCAAGTATTTTGACACAAAACAGAAAAAGCAGATTGCCTTCAGTCTGGTTTTTATTGTTATTCAGGTCTGGCTGGATCTGAAACTACCGGATTATATGGCTAATATTACGACCCTCGTTGAAACTGAGGGCAGTACCATGAAGGAGATTATCGAACAGGGCGGCCTGATGCTGCTGTGTGCGATCGGCAGTATGGCAGCATCATTCTTAGTCGGCTACTTTGCCGCTGTTGTAGCTGCAGGACTGGCCAAGACACTCCGTGGTCTGGTTTATGACAAGACACTGGATTTCTCAATGGAAGAAATCAGCCGCTTTTCTACTTCAAGCCTGATCAACCGGACCACCAATGATATCACCCAGATCCAGACGCTTATCGCGATGGGCCTGCAGGCGATCATCAAGGCGCCGATCCTGGCTGTATGGGCTGTTGTGAAAATCTCTGGAAAAAGCTGGCAGTGGACTACAGCCACCGGTGTGGCAGTCATGGTGCTCATCATCATGCTGGCCATCACACTGATTTTCGCGGTACCGCGTTTCCGCAAGATTCAGGGACTCACCGATAACATCAACCGGATTACCCGTGAACAACTCACAGGGATCCGCGTGGTCAGAGCCTACAATGCAGAAAAATACCAGGAAGACAAATTCGCAGTTGCCAACGACGAGCTGACACAGACCAATTTGGTTGCAAACCGTGTTATGGCGATTATGTCACCAGGTATGACGTTTATCAATTCCGGACTGACACTGGCTGTTTACTGGATCGGTGCCTATATGATAGAAGCTGCTGGTCTTGGACAGAAGCTGGCTTTGTTTTCGGATATGGTCGTCTTTTCAAATTATGCCATGCAGGTCATCATGGCCTTCATGCTGCTGAATATGATCTTTATCCTGCTGCCGCGTGCTCAGGTATCTGCAAGACGTATTGTTGAAGTGCTTGACACGACGAGCCGGATTCAGGATGGCTGGCAGACGCAGGGCACGGATAATGAAAAAGGAACAGTCGAGTTCAAAAATGTTTCCTTTAAATATCCGGACGGCGGCAATAATGTACTGACAGATATCAGCTTTACAGCCAAATCGGGTCAGACCACTGCTTTTATCGGTGCTACCGGCAGCGGCAAATCGACGCTTATCAACCTGATCCCGCGTTTTTACGATGCAACTGAAGGACAGGTTCTGGTAGACGGCGTCGATGTCAAGGATTATAAACAGGAAAATCTGCACAACGCGATTGGATACATTCCTCAGAAAGCGGTTCTCTTCTCGGGAACAGTCGAATCAAATGTTTCATATGGAGATAACGGTAAGGGCGACATTACAGAGGCGCAAGTCAAAAAAGCTGTCGCGATTGCACAGAGTACTGATTTTGTCGAAAAGATGGATGGTCAGTATGAAGCTCCGATTGCCCAGGGCGGAACCAATGTATCCGGCGGACAGAAACAGCGTCTGGCTATTGCCCGCGCCATTGCCCGTGAACCTGAAATTCTGATCTTCGATGATTCATTCTCCGCTCTTGACTACAAGACCGACAGAAATCTGCGTAATGCACTGGATACTGAAGTCAAAGGCACTACGAAACTGATTGTAGCCCAGCGAATCGGTACCATCCGCAATGCGGATCAGATCATCGTTCTCGAACATGGCAGAATCGTCGGTAAGGGAACGCATGACGAATTGATGAAGAGCTGCAGGACTTATCAGGAAATCGCCAATTCACAGCTGTCTAAGGAGGAACTGGAAAATGCCTGAAAAAATTGTAAAAAGAAATACGCACAGTAATGCTCCCGGCGGAGGAATGGGTGCGATTGAACGCAGCAACGACGTTAAGGCGGCTTATGCCAACTTCTTTAAATACATCGGCCGGTTTAAATGGAGCATCCTCGCTGCTTCGGTTCTGGCTATAGCCGGTGCGATCCTGAATCTGATCGGTCCTGGAAAGCTCAGTGAAGTCACCAACCTGATTACTGCCGGACTGACCTCTACGATTGATATCGCTGCTGTTGTTAAAATTGCAACACTGCTGGCCTGGCTGTATATCCTCGGCTTTGTCTTCAATTATGCACAGGGCTGGATCATGGCCACGGTCACGCAGCGCATCACCCAGAATATGCGCCGTGACATATCCCTGAAGATTGACAGACTGCCGCTCCGTTACTTTGACTCACATGCTACAGGGGATATCCTGAGCCGCGTTGCCAATGATGTCGATACAGTCGGCCAGTCAATGAACCAGAGCTTTTCGACTCTGGTTTCATCCATCGCACTGCTGCTGGGTTCTCTGATCATGATGTATCTGACCAACTGGATCATGGCGACAACCGGTGTTCTGGCTACTCTGGTCGGGATTGCTTTTATGGCTTTTGCCATTGTCAAATCCCAGGGATACTTTACCGAACAGCAGAATGTGATCGGTAAAATTGACGGACACATTGAAGAAATCTACGGCGGACATGATGTTGTTAAAGCCTATAACGGCGAAAAAGCAGCACGTAAAGAATTCCACGCGATGAATGACAAGCTCTACACCTGTGCATGGAAGAGTCAGTTCATGTCCGGACTGATGATGCCGCTCATGACATTTGTCGGCAATCTGGCTTATGTCGTTGTCTGTATTACCGGTGCTGTTCTGGCGATTCAGGGCTATATCACATTTGGTACCATTGTTGCCTTCATGCTGTATATCCGCCTGTTCACACAGCCGCTGCAGAACCTGTCTCAGGCTGCAACCAGCGTACAGACCATGGCAGCTGCCTGCGAACGTGTCTTCCAGTTCCTCGATGAAGATGAAATGGAAGATGAAAGTGACAAGACCACGAAGCTTTCAACTGTGACCGGAAATATCGATTTTGATCATGTCCATTTCGGATACGAACCTGACAAGATCATCATCAATGATTTCTCACAGGCTGTTAAAGCCGGACAGAAGGTCGCGATTGTCGGGCCGACCGGAGCCGGGAAAACGACCATGGTAAACCTGCTGATGCGTTTCTATGAACTCAACTCAGGAAAGATCAGCATCGACGGAGTATCTGAAGAGGATCTGACCCGGAACAATATTCACAACCTCTTTGGTATGGTTCTGCAGGACACCTGGATGTTTGAAGGAACAATCCGCGACAACCTTGTTTACAACAAAAAGGATGTCACCGATGAACAGCTGCTGGAAATCTGTGAGGAAACAGAATTGTCTGACCTGATTAACCAGCTGCCGAATGGTCTGGATACGGTTCTCAACGACAACGCCAGCCTCTCTGCAGGTCAGAAACAGCTGATTACCATAGCCCGTGCCATGGTTGAAGATGCACCGCTGCTGATTCTCGATGAAGCGACCAGTTCTGTCGATACCCGGACCGAGCTTCAGGTCCAGCAGGCTATGGACAAGCTGACAGAAGGACGGACCAGTTTTGTTATCGCCCACAGACTCTCCACGATTAAGAACGCAGATCAGATTCTGGTTATGCGTGATGGCGATATCGTCGAAAGCGGCAATCATGAACAGCTGCTGGCCAAGGGTGGTTTCTATGCGGATCTGTACAACAGTCAGTTCGATCAGGCTGCGTAGACAATAATGCGGATTATCCGCGATTTTATAAAAGAGACATCAGGACCGGATCTTTTCCGGACCGGATGTCTCTTTCTTTCGTTGTGTGTTCTCTTTCCTCATCCTCTGTGTCTGTTGTATGATTAGGAGAGTAAAAAGAGTAAAAGACGAAAATGGAAGGAAAACTGTTTTGTGAAACATGAAATCAGAAAAGCCACACTGGCTGATTTAGATAAAATTGCCGCGGTTGAGGCAGCCTGTTTTCCCCGGGCCGAGGCCGCGACCACCGAAGAATTCAGGGAAAGACTTACAGCCTATCCGGATCATTTCTGGCTGATGGAAAACGAAAACCAGCAGCTGATCAGTTTTGTGAATGGAATGACCACAGACCATCGGATGCTGACCGATGAAATGTATGAAGATACCCGGATGCATGATGAAAGCGGCGCCTGGCAGATGATTTTCGGTGTGAATACTGTTCCGGAATACCGAAAACAGGGATGTGCCGGACGTATTCTCAATACTGTAATCCGGGAATCCAGGGAACAGGGCCGGGCCGGAGTGGTGCTGACCTGTAAGGAAAAACTGATCCATTATTATGCTTCGTTCGGGTTTATTGATGAAGGTATCTCTGATTCTGTTCACGGCGGGGCTGTCTGGCACGATATGCGCCTCAGTTTCTGAGGACAGAAAAAACAGCCCTGATTTTTAAAATCAGGGCTGTTTTTGTATCCATGCTGACTGACAGATTTTACAGACCCAGCCCTTCGATCCATTTTTTCAGAGTTCCTTCACTGACACTGGAAGCAAACCGTTTACCTGGTTTCCAGCTTGTCTGTGACGAACACAGTTTTTTGATTTCATTATCGATCCCGCCCATTCCGCTGCTTCCGGACGTTGCGAAGGGAATCACGGTTTTTTCGGAGAAATCGTAGCTTTCCAGGAAGGTTTCAATAATTCTCGGGAAGGTGTACCACCAGATTGGGAATCCGACAAATACCGTCTGGTAAGATGCCATATCTTTCACTTTATCTGCAATAACCGGACGTGAAGCCGGATCGTTCTTTTCCTGAGTACTGCGGCTGCCATTATCCTGCCAGTTCAGGTCCGCAGAAGTATAGGCAGTTTCCGGTTTGATTTCAAATAGATCTGCATCGGCTGCTTCTGCCAGTTTTCCGGCAACTTTCCGGGTAGTGCCGGAGCATGAAAAATAAGCGACGAGTGTCTTGCTATTACTCATAATTGTCCTCCTTATACAGGGTCAATAAAATTTCCGGCCGGATCACAAGCGCCTTTATGGAAATAAATTCCAGACAGTCGGACGTTCTTCCGGTCTGTTCACCTTCATTGTAGGTTTATCCGTTCAAAATGTCTAATGCTTATGACTGATTGCCTGCGATACCTTTTGGGCATTCTACGCAGATCAGATTTGTACCGCAGGTTCAAAAATAACGGTCTGTTTACTTTGTTTCTGAACCTTTGGGCCAGTCGTGATCCGGGATGCTGTTCTCATTCGGGGATGATGCTATTCTGAATTCAGGAAAACATTTCAAGGCGCCCTGAATGTTCAAATCAATAAAAAAGCAGATAAGTGAATGGAAAAGCGGATTTTTGAATTTATTTCAGCAGTATTTACACCGATCCTTCCGGCAATTATCGGAGCCGGTTTGATCAAGTCCTTTCTGGCGCTGGCAGTTCTGCTGGGAATGGATTCTGAAGGTACGGTATATTATTTTATCAATCTGATTGGCGATGCCCCGTTATATTTTTTACCGGTCATGCTTGCTTATACTGGAGCAAAAAAGCTGGGATGCAACCAGTATATTGCCGTTGGAATAGCCGGAGCTATGCTGCATCCGAACTATACGGCTCTGGTTACCGATGCGTACAGTCTGCACTTTACTTCATTTCTGGGAATACCTGTAACACTGGCATCGTACAGCTGCGGGGTGATACCTTCACTCTTAATGGTTATAGCACTGTTTTATACAGAGAAATTACTGGATAGAATTATCCCGAAAATGCTTCAGTTCTTTTTTAAACCGGTTATCAGCCTGATGTTTGTCGGAATGCTTTCCTTTATTGTCCTGGGACCGATTGGATTTATTATCGGAACCGGAATCAGTACCGGACTGGATGCTCTGAATCAGGTTGCCGGATGGGCAGTACCTACAATTGTCGGATGTATCTTTCCCCTTATGGTTACGACTGGAATGCATTACGGTTTTGTTCCTTTTATGATTCAGTCGCTGGGTGCACAGGGATTTGAAACCCTGTGTGGTCCCGGAAATCTTCCCAGTAACATCGCTCAGGGCGCTGCTTCACTGGCAATTGCCTTCAAAACAAAGAATTTAAAAATGAAGGAAACGGCATTTACCACGGGAACAACGGCTCTCCTCGGTATTACAGAACCGGCGCTTTACAGCGTAACACTTAAGTCAAAGAAGACACTTGCCAGTGTGATGATCGGTGGTGGACTCGGTGGTTTTTATGCTGGTATTACCGGTGTCAAATGTTTCAGCTTCTGTTCGCCCGGATTGCTGTCTCTGGTTGCATTTATCGGTTCGGATGGCTGGAGCAATCTGATCAATGCCTGCATTTCCATGGCAATCAGTTTCGTTGTAACCTTCGCTGTTACCTGGTTCTGGGGATTTGAAGAGGCTGATGAAATAAAGAAAGCCGATGGTGCCGTTCTGACGAAAACGGGTGAAGCAGAACCAGTCGTTCAGGCGGCCGAATAGGCGGATGACTGGATCTGACTGGATCTTATGAATCAGGATGATGGAACAGATCATGAAAGAAAGGAAGGATGAAATGAAAACAGGAACAGATACAATCGATCGTCAGATCAACCCGATAAAATTTCCGGAGGATTTTCTCTGGGGCGGTGCGCTGGCTGCTGGCCAGTGTGAAGGAGCGGCACTTGAAGACGGCAAGGGATATTCGACCATGGATGCGCTGCCCAATGGGATTTTTCAGGATGTTGTGGTTCCGCCGCAGCAGGATTATCTGAAAAAAGAAGCGGTTGATTTCTATCATCATTATCGTGAAGATATTCGCCTGTTTGCAGAAATGGGCTTTAAAGTACTGCGGATTTCAATTGCCTGGTCACGGATTTTTCCGAACGGCGACGAATCTGAACCGAATGAAACCGGACTGAAATTTTATGATGATCTGTTTGATGAGCTGGACCGGTACGGGATCGAGCCGCTGGTAACCTTGTCTCATTATGAAATGCCGCTGCATCTGGCGGAACAATACGGCGGCTGGAGCAACAGAAAGCTCATCGGGTTTTATGCCCATTATGCAGAAACAGTTTTTCGCAGATATAGCGGAAAAGTCAGATACTGGCTTACGTTCAATGAAATAAACATGATTTTACATGCTCCCTTTAACGGTGGCGGAATCCGGGGGCTTGCCGGGGAAGTCGACCAGAGTATTCTCTGGCAGGCCGCGCATTATCAGCTGGTTGCCAGTGCCATGGCAACCAAAATCGGGCATGAGATCGATCCTGATTATCAGATTGGCTGTATGATTGCCAGCGGTCCCCATTATCCGCTTTCACCGGAACCGGCCGATGTCATGGAAGCCATGAAGGAGGACCGGCAGTCGATGGTGTTCGGGGATATCCATGTTCGCGGCTGTTACCCGGGTTATATCCTGCGGTATTTTCAGGAAAACGGGATCCGGTTTGATGTGACGGATGAAGATCGTGAGATTCTGAAAAACACGGTAGATTTTATTTCCTTCAGCTACTATATGAGCTTCTGTGCAACTGCAGATCCGGAAAAGAATATTCAGTCACGCGGCAACATCATGAGCGCAGTTAAGAATCCCTGTCTGGAGGAATCTGAATGGGGCTGGCAGATTGATCCGCTGGGTCTTCGCTATACCCTCAATCAGTATTATGACCGCTGGCAGAAACCACTGTTCATTGTGGAGAACGGACTGGGTGCAAAAGACGCGCTCGTTGCAGACGGGGAAGGCGGATATACTGTAGAAGATGACTACCGTATTGAATTTTTAAGAGAGCATCTGATTCAGGTCGGTGAAGCCCTGCGCGATGGTGTCCCGGTTATGGGCTACTGCAGCTGGGGCCCGCTGGATCTGGTCAGCAATTCGGAATGCCAGGTGGAAAAACGTTACGGATATATTTATGTAGATCGCTATGATGACGGTACCGGAAGTTTTAAGCGATACCGCAAGAAGAGCTTTTACTGGTATCAGAAGGTTATTGAAACTAATGGAGAAAGTCTCCTTAACCCGGATATAGATAATTTTGAAAGAAAAACGGATAAGCAGGAGGAAATGGAAGGATGAAAAAGGTTAAAATTACGATTTTAAGAACCATGTTTAATCAGGATCTGGCAGATGAATACGGTGTGGACGGGCTTACAGCCTGTCCCATGATGAAAGAGGGACAGGTTTTCTATGCCGATTATGCCAAACCGGAGGGTTTCTGTGATGAAGCCTGGAAAGCTGTCTATCAGTATGTGTTTGCTCTGGCTCATGGTGCCGGTAATGAATTGTTTTATTATGGAGACTGGATCAGAAAACCGGGAACAGCTATTGTCAGCTGCAATGACGGACTGCGTCCGGTTATTATGAAGCTGGAAGCCACAGGGGACGAATCACAGATCGATTATAAACCGGTGAGATAAGCAGCCGCCGGGCTTATAAAATTATAGACGGCTTTTCCGTCCGGTGCCGCTTACGGCATCGAGGATGCGAAACAGGTGATGACCAGGTTAATCAGCATCAGCTTTCTTTTATGATCCGTCATAATTGCAGTCTCCTTATGTAGAGAGAATAGATTCCGGACACTAAAAAGCTGCAGACAAATACTGTCTGCAGCCCGTGATTACGCGTATGGTTGTTCTGGAATCGAAAATACAGTAGATGTCTAAATGTATACTGTATTTCAAAATGTTAATTTCGTCAAACTAAAATACAGAAACAATCGCTGATCTGTGAGACATAAGATGCGTTCAGAGATCGTCGGCAGACATTACACCGCTGCGAGTACTTCCTGAGGCTGATCATCGCTTTTCTTCATTGCTTTGAATCCCATGATGACAGCCCACAGATACGCACAGGTCTTGGGAATCATCAATGCGCCCAGCGCCGGAATTTTATCTGCACCCAGAACTACCGGAATGTAGCAGGCAAAGCTGATGGTGATAGCCAGCCACATATAGCGGAAATCGTGATCGTGATGTTCTTTAGCACTGTTGTGATACAGAACGACCAGGATTGCACCGAGAATCGCAAAAGGTATATTACGGTAAATCCCCCAGGAATAAGAAGGAACAGCGCTGGTCCAGCGGTTCTGCGGCATCAGGCACAGGACAACCCGGGCGATGGAAAGCATCCATACAGCGGTAGTCAGTTCTTTTTTCCCTTCAATATGGTAGCGCTGACGCCAGACATAATAGAGAAGGACGTAGAAAGCAGTCATGGTAATCGAGGTGACCAGTTTTCCGAATCCGAGTGCCGCAGTCAGACTGCCCAGTCCGGGTGCACACTGGGAAATCATACGGGGAATCAGATGAAATGAATCACCGCAGCCCAGTGTGACGGCCATGATTCCGAATAACAGATACTGTTTTTTCCGTTTACTGCTCATGCTTTTGGCAATCATAACTGCGCCGATCGAGACGACGGACGTCAGATAGGCGGTATCGAACACTGTTTCTGCTACAGCCTGCATAATAGTTTCCTCCTGAAAACGTACGGTCTTCGTCCGGAATCACTCCGGGCAGAATCCTGAATGATATTGAATCGTTAAGTTGAACAATGTTCATTTTATCGTCTGAAAACAGCCTGTCATATGGACAGGCTGCATTCGGTGTTTATATGAACACTGTTCATGTTACTCCTCCATCGACAGCTTGTCAATTGGCTCGATGGAAAAAACAGCCGCTTTTTCTGCGTTTACAGACGCGGTTTCATCGGCAGCAGTACCAGTGCTGCTGTCTTCCGGATCCGGCAGCGAAGCTGGTGGCTGCCAGAATCATGCCCAGTGCAGCCCCGCCAAAGGCGATCACATCCATCACAGTGACGGAGTTAAGCTGCATGGTCAGGACTTTCATGGTAATTTTACGGAACTTTTCCGCTTCGGCGTTCATTTCCTGATTTTTGTATTCATCCGCCTGATAGATTTTCAGTGTCGTCAGGCCCTGCAGATTTTCCAGAAAGGTGTCGCCCATTTCTGTATACTGTCCCCAGTAACGGGACAGCAGTTTTTTTGCAAATTTCTGCACCATCGCAATCGTGACCGGGATAAGCGGAACGCAGAGAAGCAGTACCGCCGCCGATGACAGGCTTATAAAGCCGAGGACTGCGAACAGGGTAACAGGGGCCAGCATGCTGTAAAAAACTGCGGCAGATAGGAGCCGAAATAGGTTTCCAGCTGTTCCACGCCTTCCACGTCGGCAGGCCTGGTATCTGCCGGAAGTCTTACCCGGTGTTTTCGCGTGTATTCCTTACTGCATAAGTTAACAATATCGAATAATGTTAGATTATAATAACATGGCTATTATAATCAGTCTGTCCAGAATTTGTCAATCCTGAACACCATCGGCCTTATGCTGATTTATCATTCCTGCCACTACCGGCATAGCTCTGCTTCGTCAGTCCTGAACACCATCGGCCTTATGCTGATTTATCATTCCTGCCACTACCGGCATAGCTCTGCTTCATCAGTCCTGAACACTATCGGCTTTGCTCTGATTTCGTTACCATGCGCACTAAACCCAGTATTCAGGCGGTTTCGCGGTTTTTATAAAAAGTCAATGTCTGTTCGTTACAGAAAAAAATACACAATATATAGATATATAGCTTTTATGTAATCGCATATCTGGTATAGAATAATTGGGTTATTATTGAACATCCAGAAATGAATGACATAAACAGGTTTACACGAGAGTCGGCAGCTCGAAGTAAACACCACAATTTACAGACGAGGTGCTTTATGAGAATCATCAAACGTAACGGAACAGAAGCAGAATTTGACCAGAAAAAAATAGAAAATGCAGTTTTTAAAGCCAACCGGACATCAACCGGACAGAAGCTGACCCGTGAACAGATCACGGATATCGCGGATTATGTGGGCTGGAAATGCTCCAAGATCGGACGGGCAGTCAGTGTCGAAGAAATCCAGGATATGGTCGAAGACCAGATCATGGCGCACGGGGCTTTTTCGGTTGCACGTGATTATGTCAAATACCGTTATACCCGCTCGCTGGTGCGTAAAGCCAACTCGACTGATGACAGAATCCTGACTCTTATTGAAGGCAACAACGAGGAAGTTCTTCAGGAAAATTCCAACAAGGATCCGGTTGTGAACAGCGTGCAGCGCGACTACATGGCCGGGGAAATCAGCAAGGAGCTTACCGGACGGCTGCTGCTTCCGCAGGAAATCGTGGAAGCGCATCAGGAAGGGATTATCCATTTTCATGATACGGACTATTTTGCCCAGCATATGCACAACTGTGACCTGGTGAATCTGGAGGATATGCTTCAGAACGGCACCGTCATCAGCGAAACCGGCATCGACAAGCCGCACAGCTTTTCCACAGCCTGCAATATCGCGACCCAGATTATTGCCCAGGTTGCCAGCAACCAGTACGGCGGGCAGAGCATCAGCCTGGCGCATCTGGCGCCTTTCGTCCAGATTTCAAGGGAAAAGATCCGTCGTGAGGTCATGGAAGAAATAGGCATTCTGGGAACGGATGCCGCCCCGGAAAAGATTGACAGGATTATTGAAACCCGGGTCCGCCGGGAAATCCAGAAGGGTGTGCAGACCATCCAGTATCAGGTAATCACGCTTATGACGACCAATGGCCAGGCACCGTTCCTGACGGTGTTCATGTACCTGAATGAAGCCAAAAATGCGCAGGAAAAACAGGACCTGGCGATGATTATCGAAGAGATGCTGCAGCAGCGGTATCAGGGTGTTAAAAACGAACAGGGCGTCTGGGTGACACCGGCTTTTCCGAAACTCATCTATGTACTGGAAGAAGACAATATCCATGAGGATTCACACTATTTTTATCTGACTGAAGCAGCCGCCCGCTGCACAGCCAAACGCATGGTTCCGGATTACATTTCAGAAAAAAAGATGATGGAACTGAAGGAAGGCAACTGTTTCCCGGTCATGGGCTGCCGCAGCGCGCTGGCTCCGTGGAAGGACGAAAACGGGGAATACAAATTCTACGGCCGTTTCAATCAGGGTGTGGTTACCCTGAATCTGGTCGATGTGGCGCTGTCCTCGAGAAAGGATATGACTGAATTCTGGAAGATCTTTGATGACCGTCTGGATCTCTGTTATCGTGCCCTGATCTGTCGTCACAAGCGGCTGAAGGGAACACTTTCCGATGCAGCCCCGATTCTGTGGCAGAACGGTGCCATCGCCAGACTGAAAAAAGGGGAAACCATTGACAAGCTGCTTTACGGCGGTTATTCCTCCATCTCACTGGGCTATGCGGGACTGTGTGAATGTGTTGAATATATGACCGGAAAGTCACACACCGATCCGGAAGCCACACCTTTTGCACTGGAAATCATGCAGCATATGAATGATGCCTGTGACCGGTGGACGGAAGAAACAGATATCGCGTTCGGTATTTACGGCTCGCCGATTGAGAGCACTACCTATAAATTTGCCAAGTGCCTGCAGCGCCGTTTCGGAATTATCCCGGGAATTACGGATAAGGGATACATTACCAACAGCTATCATGTCAAGGTTACCGAACCGATCGACGCTTTCTCAAAGCTCAGATTTGAATCGCAGTTCCAGGCGCTTTCCAAAGGCGGAGCCATCAGCTACGTAGAGGTTCCGAACATGCAGCAGAATATCCCGGCAGTGATCCGCATTATTCAGTTTATCTACGACAACATTATGTACGCGGAGCTCAATACCAGAAGTGATTATTGTCAGGAATGCGGTTATGAAGGTGAAATTCAGATTGTCGATGACGATGGCAAGCTGGTCTGGGAATGTCCGCACTGCGGCAACCGCAACCAGAAGACCATGAACGTCACCCGCAGAACCTGCGGATATATCGGTACTCAGTTCTGGAATCAGGGCCGTACCCAGGAAATCATGGAAAGGGTACTGCACCTCTGATGAATGACGGTGAAATTAAATGAATTACGGTGAAATCAAAACCTGTGATATAGCCAATGGCGAAGGTATCCGGGTATCGCTGTTTGTCTCCGGCTGCAGACACCACTGCCCGGGATGCTTTAACAGCGAAACCTGGGACTTCGGATATGGAAATGAGTTTACAGAAGAAACAGAACAGCGGATTTTTTCCGAGCTTTCCCACGAGTACGTGGACGGGCTGACGGTGCTGGGCGGGGAACCCTTTGAACCGGAAAATCAGAAGATCCTGCTGCCGTTTCTGGAAAAAGTCCGCAGTACATTTCCGGAAAAGAATATCTGGTGTTACACCGGCTTTACACTGGAAACACTGACCAGCGGAAAGCTTTCGGAATGCCCGACTACAGCCGGTATGCTTGCCAGCATCGATGTGCTGGTGGACGGACCTTTTGTACAGGAAAAAAAAAATATAAGCCTGGCCTTCAGAGGCTCTGAGAATCAGAGAATTCTCGAGCTGCGAAAGCCGGCATAAAGAAAAGAGCGGCCAGTTTTTTGCTGGCCGCTCTTTTCTATGTGATTTTTATATTCATTAATTCTGTGCAGCCGGCTGGTCATTCTGATTACCGAGATATTCGGACTTGTCAAAGCCAAGAATAATCTGGAAAATTGAATTGAGCAGAACCAGACCGATTCCGAAGCCAATGCCCTTGCCAAATGATTCCGCCAGTTTGACATTCTGCATCACGAACAGAACCAGGCCGCCCAGCCCGGAAACAAGAAGGAGAATCAAGACCAGCACGTAACCAGCGTTGGAGGTATAGCTTCCGGTTCCGAAAGCAGTGGTTGCAACAGCAACGACCAGGCAAATCATGAACGCCCAGAACATTTTGGTGTTCCAGCAGATTTTATACAGAATATAAAGATTGTAGACCGGAATCAGGGACTTCCATCCCGCTTCACCTGCTTTTTCAAACATCTTCCACATACCGATTACAGATAGTATGGTAATGATCGTTGAGAATATTATTCTTGTCATAAGACCTTCCTTTCAAATGCGATGATCAATCACTGAACTGCCTGGCCGGACTGCAGTGTGTATGGGCGGACAGATCAATTCAGACGCAGTGCTGTATAACTGACATAGGATTCTCTGTAAAAAACGGACAGGAAATGCTCTGCCTGAGCTGCTGTGAAAAATGCGTGCTCAGCCATATCTGAGCCGGGTCCGAATGTTTACTGATCGAATAGTCGTTATTAATGCGTTATTTTATCACATCTTTAATTGAATTACCGCGACGCATAGCTTGTGTAAATTTAATTGATATTCATTTATATTTTTATGGACAGGACATCGAACCAGTTCATGATAAATCGTTTATGATAAATATGAGTACAGAAAGGAATCAATTCATGAAAATTGTAATATTGGATGGTTATGCACTGAATCCGGGTGACCTGGACTGGAGCGGGTTCGAAAAACTGGGCAGTGTAACAGTTTATGATAAAACATCGCTTTCCGATCAGGCAGAAATCATCCACAGAATCGGAGACGCGGATATTGTTCTGACCAACAAAACCCCTATCACCCGGGAAATACTGGATGCCTGTCCGGATATTCGTTATATCGGCGTGTTGGCAACCGGTTATAATGTGGTTGACACGGCTGCGGCCGCTGATTTCGGGATTCCGGTGACAAACGTTCCTGCTTACGGCACGGCTGCAGTGGCACAGTTTGCCATTGCCATGCTGCTGGAAATCTGCAGCGGAGTCGCACATCACAGCCAGGCGGTTCAGGAAGGAAGATGGGAAAAATCCGAATGCTTCTGTTTCTGGGATTTCCCGCTCATCGAGCTTGCCGGGAAAACCATGGGTATTATCGGGATGGGTGCGATCGGTCTGAAAACAGCAGAGATTGCAAGAGCACTGGATATGCAGGTCATCGCAGATGGCTCTCACCCCAATGAAGCCGGCAGAAAGCTGGCGGAGTATGTAACCAGAGATGAACTGTTCCGGCGCTCCGATGTGATCGCCCTCCATTGCCCGCTTACCAGAGATACCGAAGGGATGATCAACAGGGATTCAATAAGCAGAATGAAGGACGGTGTCATTATTCTGAACAATGCCCGCGGACCGCTTATTGTCGAACAGGATCTGGCTGATGCATTGCAGTCCGGCAAGGTCCGGGCAGCGGGACTGGACGTAGTCTGTGAAGAACCCATTCAGGCTGATAATCCGCTGCTTCATGCACCGAACTGTCTGATTACACCGCATATTTCCTGGGCGCCGGTGGAAACACGGAGCCGGCTGATGGATATTGCCGTGGAGAATCTGAAAGCATTCAGGGATGGCAAACAGCAAAACGTGGTGAATGAGCCCACAGGCATTTCAGACAGGAAATAAGCAGGCAGGAATAAACCGTAGAGCTACAAGCAGGCAGGAAATCAGGATGGAAGGCATTGTCTCTAAATGCTTCGCAGCCCTGGATATCTTCTTAATCGCTTCACAGGACACCATCAGCGATATAATAAATGATAGAAATACTATTACGGGGAGGCTGTCATGTCAGAAGACAGAATAAAAAGCAGGTTTGTGGACATCGGAAACGATCAGGAACTTCATTATCTGGAAAAAGGACAGGGAAGGCCGCTTATCTTCATACCGGGGCTGACGTTTGCCGGAGAAATCTTTGAACATCAGCTGGAGCATTTCTCAAAGAATTACCGGGTTATTGCGATGGATCCAAGAGGACAGGGCCTTTCGGTGAAGCTTCCGGACGGGAATGACTTTATGACTCACGGCAGAGATCTGGCAGCATTGATCGACCGTCTGGAACTGGAAAAACCGGTGCTGATCGGATGGAGTTCAGGAAATCTCGATGTCTGGTCATATCTGCAGCAGTCCGGTTATGATAATGTCGCCGGGGCGGTTTTTATTGATATGTCACCGCTGCCGCTGTCACCGGATCCGGCCTGGTGGACAGAAGGAACCATCGAGGATCTTTCGGCAGTTGCAACCCAGATGATGACAACATCAAAGGGAAACCGTGATTTCTTCTCAGACTATGCGAAAAGTGAAATGATCCAGCATGAAATGACGGAAGCGGAACTGGAATATCTGATGGATATTTCTGCCAAAACGCCGCACTGGATCTCCAAGCAGCTCTTTACGGATGCCATTCATTCCAATTTTCTGGAAACGGCGAAAGAAGCTCCGCATCATATCCCGACATTTATGTTCATCGCTGAACACTGGCAGGATGTAGCAGAACCCTTCTATCATAAGCAGGTCCCGGAAACGCCGACCTATGTCATGGGCGGCCACCTGATGTTCTACGAATATCCGGACAGATGGAACGGCGTGCTGGAAGATTTTCTGGCAAAACTCGATTGACTGCATGAATTCCATTTGACTTCTTTATGATTTCTTTTATTCTGCCCGCTCCGGGCCTGAAAGCAGTATGATTTAAATAATAACGAATCGGGAGACCCGGATTGATCGAATTACAGAATATTCACAAGCATTATAAAAGTCTCAAAGCGCTGGATGATGTCAGCCTGAGTATAGAGGATGGTGCTATTTTCGGCTTGCTGGGGCCATCCGGCTGCGGGAAAACGACGACGGTCAAGACTATAGCCGGGATACTCAGACCGGATGGCGGCAGGGTCAGTGTGATGGGCCGGAAGGTACCGGACTTTGAAGTCATGCAGCAGACCGGCTATATGGCACAGGCTGCCGCTTTGTATCCGACACTGACGGGGCGTGAAAATCTCGAATTTTTTGGAAAGATGTACGGACTGAAGGGAAAGCTTCTTAACCAGGCAGTAGAACGGACCACACAGCTGGTTAATCTGACAGAGGATCTGGACCGTCAGGTGCAGAATTATTCAGGGGGGATGAAACAGCGGCTTTCGCTGGCGGTGGCCTTGCTGCCGTCGCCGAAGCTGCTGCTTCTTGATGAGCCGACTGTGGGAATCGATCCGCTTCTCAGGCGGGAAATCTGGGAGGAACTGTACAGACTGCGTGACAGCGGGGTCACCATTGTCATTACCACGCATGTTATGGAAGAAGCGGCCATGTGTTCACAGGTCGCTATGATGCGTGAGGGCCGGGTATTGAAAACCGGCACGCCGGAGGAAATTGTCCGGGCAGCCGGAACATCTACCCTTGAGGAAGCTTTCGTGAAACTGAGTATGGACAGCAGCGGAGAAAACAGATGAGGACGATAGCACTCACGAGACGCATCATCCGGCAGATTTTTCATGACAAGCGCACGATTGCCCTGATTCTGATTGCTCCGATTGTCATTATTACGCTTATTTATTTTGTTCTCAATGCGCAGGATACGGCCTACACCATCGGCATCGTGAATACGACCGGGGATAACAGCGCCTTCGTGACTGCACTTGAAAATTCGGAAGATTATACCGTCAGTACGACAGCGGTCAGTGCGGATGAAGCGTCAGCAGCAGTGAAATCCGGAACACTGGACGGTGCAGCTTCAGTCAGCGGAAACGATGTTACCATATGGCTTTCCGGTGCGGATTCTTCAGTAGCCGGAAAGGTGGAAATGCTGATCAAATCTGCTTATGCCACGGCAAAACAGGATCAGATCCAGGCGGATATCGACAGTATGAATCAGAAAATGGATGATCTTGAAAGTACGCCTCAGGGAAGTCTGATTGCCTCAAATCTTGACTTGCCGGACATCAGCTACAGTGAACCTGTTTATACGGTTGACTACGTGACCGGTAAGGCGGACAGTTCGCTTTTTGAAAAATTCGGAACCCAGCTTATCGGCATCGTCGTTTATTTTTTTGTGTTTCTGATTGCCGGGATCAATTTTCTGACGGAACGGACCTCGGGCACATTGGAAAAGCTGCTGACGACACCGGTGCGCCGCTGGGAGATTATTCTGGGCTATATTCTGGGATACAGCCTGCTGGCCCTGATTCAGGCGGCGCTGATTTCCGTTTATGTCGTCTATGTGCTGGGGCTTACGGTAGCCGGAAGCTTCTGGTATGTCCTGCTTGTCTGCCTGCTGACGGCGGTCAATGCGCTGAGTCTGGGAATTCTGCTGTCGACAATGGCAGGGAGTGAATTCCAGATGATGCAGTTTATCCCGATCGTAATTCTCCCTCAGTTTTTCCTGTGCGGACTCTTTCGCATGAGCGGGGCCTGGAGCACTGTCGCGGATTTTATCCCGCTGCATTATACGTCTCATGCACTGACGGCTGTGATGATTAACGGTCAGGGCTGGACGGCGATCTGGTCTGATATCCTCTGGCTGACCGGCGTGTCTGTTCTTTTTGTGGCGGTTAATGTCCTGCTGCTCAAGCGTCAGAGACGAATCTGACTTGTTATCTTTAGCGGGATAAAAACAGGACCGGTACTTACAGCACCGGTCCTGAATAGGAGAGAGGATGGAATGATTGTCCGGACTGGTATTAAATGACACCGGTCCAGCCGGAAACAGTCAGGATCTTTTCTGATCTTTTTGACATAACGCAGCATCATCACAATGGCAACACCGATAAAGAAATTCATGATCAGGAGTCTTGTGAAAAAGGCGGAGTAGGGAATGACACCCATCAGCATCTGTGATTGCGCCTGCTTCATTGGTCGCAAACTGACCGGCCGGGATCAGATAAGTCGCCAGACAGGACAACAGGATAATTCCGAACATGATCCACAACAGATGCGGCATCTTGAATTTTTTCTTCTTTTCAGCAGTCTGGTCTTTTTCTTTTTTGAGAGTATTCTTTTTCATTTCAACGGCAGTTTTTTCCATTTCAGTCCTCCATTATGAATCCGACTTCTGTGCAGACACCCAGCGCGAGAACTGATTCATCGATATCAAATCTGCCATTGTGATGTGCGGCACCGCTTCCAAGTTTCTGATTTCTGATGCCAAGCAGACCGAGAGCACCCGGATACCGGTCAAGATACATACTATAGCATTCTGACGCATACCATTTATCACATTCACTCAGAACCTCGTTGCCACAGATCTCTGTGACAGCCTTCTGTACGCGTAGTGCAACATTCTTATCGTTTACAACCGGTTGGGGGCTGATCCGGTGACGGTCTTCGAAGTCGATGGTGCAGTTATGACAGGCCGCTGTGTGTTCTGCGACACTGTTTTTTCTGTTTTAAATTGCTGGCATCTTCAGCAACCGGAAGAGCATCGATATCAGCCCGGAGCATCCGGTTCTTTCCGGGCAGGCGTCCTTCTATTGTAGCGATGATACCGGTTCCGGGAAGTTTGCGATATGGTACTTTCATTTCATTTAATTCGCGGATCAGGATTTCACGGGTATGATATTCTTCGCCGGATAACTCCGGATTCTCGTGAAATTCACGGCGCATTTTAATAATATAGTCGTTGTATTCAGACACGACTGATTGAATACTGGCTCCGTTCACGGTTTTCTCCTTATTTATAAAAATATTGAATTGTTAAAGATTACATGACGTTGTTTCTGTAATATTGTTTCTATAATGTTGTTTTTGCTGATCAACAGGTACTTTTGTTATCTCCATTATGGCAACTGACAGTTTATATATCAAAAATACAGATGTTTCGTTAAACCGAACGAATTCAAGAAAAGTTTCGTATAAAGAGAAAATGAGCTCCAATCAGGTACAAGATAAATAAAAAAGAATTTTTATGAGTAAAATTCATGTGCAAGTCTCTTTTAACGAAACAAGCAGAATGGCTTGATTGTAAAACAGAAACACAGGAGGTTCTGATGAATACAGCCGATGCTTCAGGGAAAAGAAAGATGACAGTCAACCAGAATCAGACCACACACGATCTTCCTTATCGCTGCCCCGGTTTACTATTCAGTAATGTTTATCAGGAGCCGGGTACTGCAGATGCGGTTTGCAGTGAACTGCTCAGCAGGAATCCGGAAGCTGGCGCGCTGCTCCGTGCATTCTTACTGTATTATCGTGGTGAAACGGAGGAGTCGGCACAACTGGCCGCGAAGCTTTTAAAGGATAACTGCTGTTTTGAAACCAGAATAGGCTGTTGTAATATTCTGTCGCTGCAGGCTTTGTATCACGGGGATGATGAAACATGGAGAAATGCCAGAAAGACCCTCGCTCTGACTGCCTGTAGTACGGAGCAGGAGAATGCGCAGGTTGAATTGTACAAAGGCGCGATGGACAGCGGACTTTTTATCAAGTCAACGTATCCGGACTGGTTTCTTGAAGGCTGTTTTGATCCGATTCCAGTTGATGATTATCCCTGCCTGCGCTATCTTTATGCAAAATTACTCTACATGGAATTTAATTATGAGAAACTGGCTGCTGTTGTGATTCCGTTTATTTCGCAGTCGCGGGCAGAACATGCGCTTCTGTCTGAAATATATCTTCGAATTGTTGCGGCATCTGGTTTTCAAACAGTCGGTGATAATGAAAAAGCTGAAAAACAGCTTGTAAAGGCACTGGAACTGGCCTTGCCGGACCATATTTATTCTCCGTTTGCAGAAAACCATCGTCATCTCGGTCCGTTACTTGAAAATATCATGAAAAACATGGACTCTGATGCCTGGAATACAGTCGCGAAGCTGGGTGACAGGATTCAAACCGGCTGGACCCATCTGTACAATGAGCTTTTCGGTAAAAAGATTACCAACGAACTCACGCCGCGTGAATATGATACGGCCAGACTGGCTCTTTCAGGAATGAGTAATGGCGAAATTGCTGAAAGAATGGGTGTTTCAGTCAATACAGTCAAATTCTATCTTCGTAATATTTACGAAAAGCTCCACATTTCTTCTCGAAAAGACCTGATTCCATATATGTGGGAAGAAGTCTGAACCCGTCCGTTTTTTTCTGATTCCGGGTATATGCTGCTTTTGTCTTTGCTTTTAAAATATGAGTATAGAAACAATATTTATCTGTTTATCGAGGGATTTCAGCAACTGGAAAGGATGGAGAGTCCATGTATGAGTTTCTTCAAAAGAGCGGTGTAATCGGTAATTTAAACATTCCCAACAGGGTTTTTCTGCCGGCGATGGGCGTGAACCTGGGATCC